>JAFRIL010000083.1 GCA_017432845.1 Lachnospiraceae bacterium
AGGAATATAAAATGTTAAAGGGAATCGATAGTTTACAAAATGTAAATTACAACAATTACAACAGGATCAATTCCGATCCGATAACAGAAGCCGGTATCAGAAGAGCCGGAGCACAAAGCGCACAGGCGGATGCAGCCAAAGAGCAGAAGGTATCCGCACCGGAAATAGATCTTCGTCTTGACGATATCCGTCCTCGTCAGAATGCATCTCTTGAGGATATCTCACTTTCACTTAATGAGCCGGGCGGCTTCGAGATGAAGGGAAGAGAGTCTGACATCGAATCACTCGATATGCAGAAGGCAATATCCGACATGCAGAAAGACCAGGCGCTCATGCAGTACCAGTACTTCGTAGGTGATTCAAATATCGTAAACAACGAAGACGGTATAGTCATCCAGAAGTGATGCATAATTAACAGGAATCACAACCTCTTGCATTTTGCAGGAGGTTTTTTTATACTCTTTCCCATGAACACCAACAGGAAAAATGAATTACTGGCGTGTCTGGGACTGCTGTTTGTGACGCTTTGCTGGGGTTTGGGATTTGTTTTTGTAAAGACCTCGGTGGAGGTGATCCCGCCGCTGTATCTGCTGGGCATGAGATTTTCAATAGCATGTGCTATTCTTGTCCTTATATTCATAAAGAAACTTATCAGATCGGACAAAAGTGTCATCAGACACGGGACGCTTATCGGTATCGTATTGTTTTTCGCCATGGTATTGCAGACATACGGCTGTAAATACACTACAGCGGGAAAGAATGCATTTCTTACGACCATTTATGTCATACTCGTCCCGTTTTTACACTATATGTTTAACAGGGTAGCGCCGCAGCTTCGCTATGTGATTGCTGCAGCTGTCGGATTCTGGGGTATCGGACTGATATGCCTTACCGAGAAGCTGACGATCTCGTCCGGAGATATAATGACACTTGCCAGCGGCGTTTGTTATGCGCTTCAGATAGTGCTTATAGCACGTTTTACCGAGGGGGATGATCCGGTTCTTTTAGTGATCTGGGAGTTTCTTGTTACTTCCATTCTGTCATTTGCAGTGGCACCGGTCATATCGGGTCCGATGTCGGGATCCATGTTTACGGCCGATACGGTAACGAGTATATTGTTCCTGGCTGTATTTGCTTCTCTTATCGGTTTCGGCCTTCAGATCGTGTGCCAGAAATATGCGCCCCCGGCCCCTGCGGCTATCATCATGGGAATGGAGGCGGTGTTCGGAGCACTTGCATCCTATTTTTTCCTTGGAGAGGTCATGACAGCACGTATGCTCACGGGATGCGTGATGCTTATCCTTGCCATGATCTTGGTGGAGACCGACATCGCATCGGTATTCTATCCCGATGAATACCTTGACAGCGCCTATGTTGTTGATTACGAAAAACTGTATGCGGAAGGTATAAGGGGCATAATATTTGATATCGACAATACTCTTGTAATGCACGATCATCCGCAAAACGACAGGTCAAAAGAACTCCTTGCAAGACTGGAGGAGGACGGGTTTAAGATACTGTTTTTGTCCAACAACAAGGAGGATAGGGTAAAGAGCTTCAGGGATGACGGCACAAAGGGCGCAATGTACCTTCATAAAGCGAACAAACCGTTAAGAGCCGGCTATTTAAAAGCAATGGAGATGATGGGAACCGGGAAGGATTCGACCGTGTTTATCGGAGACCAGCTGTTTACCGATGTGTGGGGAGCGAAAAGGTGCGGTATTTATAACATACTCGTTAAGCCGATAGATCCGCATGAAGAGATACAGATAGTCCTTAAGAGGATACTTGAGAAGGTCGTGCTGTCATCGTACAGACGGCGCGGGCTCGATTGCATCAAAACTCATGAGAAAAAACAGTTGAATTATTGATAACTGTAATGTAAACTATTGAAGAATCTTTTTACGGACGAACAACTAAGGAGGAATATCGAATGATTTCTGCAGGTGATTTCAGGAACGGAATTACTGTTGAGATAGATAACACGGTTTTCCAGATTATCGAGTTTCAGCATGTTAAACCGGGAAAAGGCGCAGCCTTTGTAAGAACCAAACTTAAGAATATCGTGAACGGCGGTGTCGTTGAAAAATCTTTCCGTCCCACGGAAAAATTCGAACAGGCACGTATCGACAGAAAAGATATGCAGTATCTGTATAATGACGGAGATCTCTATTATTTTATGGATACCGAGAATTTCGAGCAGGTCGCTCTCAACGGTGAGACCGTTGGAGATGCCCTCAAGTTCGTTAAAGAGAACGAGATGGTAAAGGTCTGCGGATATAAGGGAAACGTATTTGCTATCGAGCCTCCTCTTTTTGTGGAGCTTGAGATAACCGAAACCGAACCCGGATTCAAGGGTGATACGGCAACGGGTGCAACCAAGCCGGCTACGGTCGAGACGGGTGCAAGCGTTAACGTTCCTCTTTTCGTTGAACTTGGAGACAAGATCAAGATCGATACGAGAACAGGCGAATATCTTTCAAGAGTTTAGTTTTTGCTTCTGTGGGCTGCTGTGGCAGCCCTTTTTTGTTGCCATTTTCCGGGGATTTTGTTCCGGTCGCCTTTATGCCAAACAATAAAGGAGAAGGAAAATGGAATATATGGAATTTCTGGGCCGGATAAGGGACCTTTTGAACGAAAGATACAGCGATGTTACCGTAAGTGTTCATTCTACCGTAAAGAACAACGGCGTCGTACTGTCGGGACTGTCGTTTTCGAAGAAGGGCTACAACGCCTCACCTACCATCTACATGGAGAACTATTATTCCGACTATGTGGAGGGAGAAGATGTGGCTGATATCGCCGACAGGATAATGAGCCTGTACCGCGAGAACGATATGGCGGCGCAGGTTGATATGTCGTTCTTCGATGATTTTGAGCATGTAAAGGACAGACTGTTCATAAAGCTTATAAACAAAGAGAAGAACAGTGATTTTCTGAAGGGCTCGCCTTACGAGGATTTCCTGGATCTTGCGATCGTACCTTATGTGAGGGTCTGTGATAAAAAGATCGGAAACGGCATCATCATGGTCAGGAACGAGCACCTGGCTCTTTGGAAGACTGATGCGAAAAAAGTGCTTGCCGCGGCCAAAAAGAACACGCACGATCACGACGGCTACAATATAAGGCATATCATGGATGTGCTTGACGGGCTTGGTGTATGCGATAAGGAGGGCCTTGGCGAAAAGGAATTTCCGATGTATGTGGCAACGAACAGCCGCAAGATAAACGGGGCGGCGGTCCTTACCATGAACGACAAACTGAAGGAGTTTTCCGCGATCATAGGCGGTGATTACTACATCATCCCAAGCTCGGTTCATGAACTGATCCTTTTAGGGAAAAGAGATGACAGTGCATGCAACATCGACGAGATGATAAGGGATGTAAACCGCACGGAGCTGGGGCCCGATGATGTTTTGGCCGACCATGCGTACGTGTACGTGCAAAGTGATGAAGTCTTGATATTTTAATACCCCTATGGTATAGTAAAATACGTGTGAAATCGGGGATTTTTGGAATAATAACCTGAGAATCTCCGATATGCACTCGTAGCTCAGTGGATAGAGCAGCGGTTTCCGGTGCCGCGTGTCGGGGGTTCGAATCCTCTCGGGTGCAGCGCTGCCGCCCAAGGGCGAAAACAGTTAAGAGGTTTTATTATGGCAAAAAGAGGTTTTAAAGAGTATCTTTCAGGGAAATACCGCTATTTCATAATCGGCGGCCTGTTTGTGGTACTTCTTGTCGTGCTCATTATCGTATGGAGAAAGAATAAGAATTCTTCGACGGAGAGTGAGGATACGGCATCCACGATCCCCGAACTGGAGACAACGGTGGAGGTACCCAAAGATAAATACGAAGAAAACGCATATGCTGATGTGAACTCGCTCGTTTCCTCATATCTTGGCGCTATGAGTACAGGTGACACGGTCACGATGGCCTCCCTGTCTTCGTCGCTTTCAGATGATATGAAGGCATTTTATGAGGCGCAGGCGAAGTATGTCGGCAACTATTCGAACTATAATGTATATACCAAGAAAGGTCCCGCGGAGAATTCATACTTCCTTCTGGCAACATATGATCTTCTGATCGAAGGCCAGACGACTCCGCTTCCCGCACTTATATCGCTGTATGTGTGCAGGAATGATTCGGGCAGCCTTTATATCAATTCGGAATCCCTTACGGCGGACGAGGAGGCATATATCCTGGAGCTTGTCGCTCAGAAGGATTTTGCCGACCTGATCAGTCAGGTTGAGATGGATTATAATTCGGCTCTTGAAGCGGATTCGAACCTTGCAGCAGCCGCAAATGCGCTTAAGGACGAGATCAACAAGGATGCCCAGGAGATACTTGTTGCCAAGCAGCAGAAGGATCTCGAGGCGGCAGCCGAGGCGGAAGCACAGGCCCAGGCTGAGGCTCAGGCAGCATCCTCCACGCAGGTCAAGTGTACGAGCGAGAACGTCAATATCCGTGCATCGGCAAGTACCGATGCGGAGAGCATCGGAAAGACAAAGGCCGGCGATGTCTATACACAGTATGAGAAGATGGAGAATGGCTGGAGCAAGATCGATTACAACGGTACTGAAGCTTACATCAAGAGTGAATTCTTAGAGCCTGTAGAGGATACATCGGCTTCGGAGTCTTCTTCGGAAGGCGGCGAGAATGCCGGTGAGCAGTCATCAAGTTCAAAGAACTTTAAACCGGGTGACAAGATCACCGTCAAGGAAAACGTAAATGTCAGGAAGTCTGCAAGCGAGACGGGAGAAAAGATCTCCACGGCATACAGAGGCGAGCAGTTTGAGCTGATCGAACTGTCTAACGGATGGTGCAAGATCAAATACAAAGGTGAGGAAGCTTTTGTCAAGGCTGACTACGTTGAATAGATCATAAGCTTTTGCAATGTATCAAAGCCCCGTAAACGACGGTTTATGGGGCTTTCGTTTAAGGGTATACCACAGGTATGGGTGAAGGTATAAGGATAAACAAATATCTTGCCGAGGCGGGAGTGTGCTCGCGAAGGGAAGCGGACAGGCTGGTTGAGGCCGGGAAGGTGGGCATTAACGGATCTGTTGCCACAAACGGATCCAAAGTCATGCCGGGTGATGAAGTTACGGTATCGGGACAAAAGATCGACGGGTGCGAGAAGAAGGTCTACTACGCGCTCAACAAACCTGCCGGTATCGTCTGCACGGCCGAAAAGCGTGAGGCCGGAAATATCATGGTCAATATTGATTTTCCGGTAAGGGTCACGTACTGCGGTAGGCTTGACCGCGATTCGGAAGGCCTGCTCCTTATGACAAACGACGGTGACCTTATACAGGATCTGATGCGCGGCGCAAACGCACATGAAAGGGAGTACCTCGTCAGGGTCAATAAACCTGTGACGGATGAATTTGTAAAGGCCATGGAAGACGGCGTATTTCTCAAAGAACTCGGCGTTACGACCAAAAGATGCAAGGTCAGGAAGATTTCGGATACAACCTTTACGATAGTGCTGCGACAGGGGCTTAACCGCCAGATCAGAAGGATGTGCAGGGCATTTGACTATCATGTGAGATTCCTAAAGCGTGTCAGGATAGAGAATATCA
>JAFRIL010000084.1 GCA_017432845.1 Lachnospiraceae bacterium
CTGTTCGTTCTTTCGATGGAACTTGAGACCGACCTCCAGAAGTATCAGAGAAGAGAGTATTACCGACTCAACACCGTACTCGACATGAAGTCAAAAGCGATCGACGAGAATGAAAAATCATCGCTCGCACAGGTTCAGTTCATAGATACGGATCTTACGTTTGATAACGGCACGATGGTCGACATCTCGGGCGGCGGCGCAAGGTTCATATCGAAGGTGAAGTATACGGAAGGCTCTCTCATCCGTTTCGTGTTCTCACTGTTTGTCAACGGTCTTGTCACCGAATACAAACTTGTAGGAAAAGTGTTAAAATCATCCCCCATCGAGAACATGGAGGACCAGTTTGAGAACCGTATCCAGTTCGTCAACATGCTTAATGACGACCGTGAGGCCATCATCAAATATATATTTGAAGAAGAAAGAAAACAGAGGCACAGGGAGAGGGGTACCTTCTGAGAAGGCGATTCTATGGGAAGAAACACTGTTTCCCAACGTAAGATCAAGCGTTTTGCGTATCTGTCACATGACGGATCGGGTCCTGTAAGGACGTTAAAATCGGGGGTTTCGGAGAAAAAATGAAGAAAAAAATATTGATCATCGATGACTCTGCACTCATGAGAAGGGTGTTTTGTGATATAATCAATTCCGATGACAGGTTTGAGGTTGTAAATACCGCAACCGATGGGGCCGAAGGGTTCAAGTTCATCTGTGAAAAGGAATATGATGCAGTAGTCCTCGATGTGTATATGCCGAAGATGACGGGACTGCAGCTCCTTGAGGAGATGCAAAGATCAAAGGTCAGTGCCCGTGTCATGATGGCCAGCACGACTACCGCGGAAGGTGCCAGAGAAACACTTGATGCACTTTCACTCGGAGCTATCGATTTTATCAAGAAGCCCGAGAACGTGGCAGATGCGAGGGTTGAATCCTTCTCCAAGAAGTTCCTTGATCATCTTTATGTAGTAGCGTGCGCACCGATGCCGAGATTCGGCGGTGCAGTGGCCGCCTCCAGGGCAACAGCAGACAGGCCTCACACGTTCACCAAGCGTTTTGACGTCAATATCCACACGACCGCCGAGAAGCTTTCAAGCGCGAGAACGGCGGCGACCGCGACACCGGCAGCAAAGCCTGCCGCACCTGCGGGTATCAAACTTCGAAGCGTTGAACATAAAGGCAGAAAGAGGATCGTCGCCATCGCAAGTTCAACGGGCGGCCCGAGAGCATTGCAGGATGTTATCCCATATCTTCCCGCAAACCTTCCGGTGCCGGTGCTGCTTGTACAGCATATGCCTCAGGGATTTACCGCATCTCTTGCCGACAGGCTCAATGAGATATCAAAGGTAAGCGTATGTGAGGCATCGGACGGTGAACAGGTTCTTCCCGGTCATGTGTATATCGCTCCGGGCGGTAAGCACATGAAGATCGAAAAAAGAGGCGGGTCGCATTACATCAAGTATTCCGACGAGCCGAACAGGGAAGGCGTCAAGCCGAGTGCAAACTACATGTATGAATCATTGGCAGATTGTGATTTTGACGAAGTCATATGTGTGGTAATGACCGGAATGGGAGCCGACGGGACCGCAGGTATCAAGAATCTCGACCTGAAGAAACAGACATATATCATCGCACAGGATCAGGACACTTCAACAGTGTACGGAATGCCAAAGGCTATCACAATGACAGGGCTTGTCAGTGAAGTCGTTCCGCTTGGCGATTTGGCGGAACAGATTACTAAGAACGTGGGGGTACGTTAATTATGGATGTAAGCCAATATCTCGGAATTTTCCTTGATGAAACAAACGAACATTTACAGACTCTTTCCGACCAGCTGATGATCCTCGAGAATGAGCCGGAGAACGAAGATACCATTAATGAGATCTTCCGTGCGGCGCATTCCCTTAAGGGTATGGCCGGAACGATGGGTTACAAGAGGATGCAGAACCTGACCCATGACATGGAGAACGTCTTCTCCGAGGTCCGCAACGGTAAGATCAAGGTTGACGGACACATGGTTGATATCCTTTTCCAGGCGCTTGACGCTCTTGAAGAGTACAGGGAGAACATCTCAGAGAATCAGGATGAGGGCACCAATGATAATGAGCCTATCATCAACGCTCTTCAGGCGATCCTGAACGGAAAATCCGGTGGAGGAGAAGCACCTGCAGCCGCAGCAGAAGCACCTGCTGCCGATGCGGCACCTGCATCCGAGGAGAAGAAGGAAGCAGCTTCTTCCGGCGGCAAATGGCTGGATATCGTTCTTCACGAGCCCGAGCAGCACGTTATCTCCGAGGCACTCAAGAACAATTCCAAGGTATACGGATTTACCGTATACATCCAGGAAACATGTATCCTTAAGGCTGCCAGAGCATTCCTTGTGTTCAAGGCACTCGAGGAACTCGGTGAGGTCATCATCTCGGAGCCTTCGGTTCAGGATATAGAAGATGAGAAGTTTGATTTTGATTTCTCGCTTTATTTCGTTACCGATTCACCTATCGATAAGGTTAAGGAAGCGATCCTTGCCGTATCGGAGATAGATCATGTGGACGGTGACGCTATCGATATGGATCATGCGAAGATCGCCAAAGAGGATGATGAGGATGAACCCGCTCCTGCTCCTTCGGAAGCTCCCGCGGAAGCACCGGCTGCATCTGCAGCACCCGCTGCGGCATCCGCTCCTCCCGCGACCAAGGATACAAAGAGCTCCGACAACAAGAAGTCAGGAGGCAATAAGCCTGCAGTTAACCGTACGGTACGTGTTGATATAGAGAAGCTCGATGTTCTCATGAACCTTGTTTCCGAACTGATCATCGCCAAGAACTCACTTGTAAGTTTCTCGACGAGCGACAGTTCGCATTCGGGATTCAATGAGCAGATAGAATATCTCGAGAGCGTTACGACCAACCTTCACGAATCTGTCATGAAGGTACGAATGGTGCCCATCGAGAGCGTTGTTAACAAGTTCCCTCGTATGATAAGGGATCTGTCCAAGAAGCTTAACAAGCAGATGGAACTTCACATGACAGGTGAAGAGACAGAACTTGACCGTACTGTTGTGGATGAGATCGGTGATCCCCTGATGCACCTTCTTCGTAACAGTGCCGATCACGGACTTGAGTCTCTCGAAGTTCGCCGTGAGCGCGGCAAGAGTGATGTCGGCCAGATATACCTCGATGCTTACCAGGACGGTAACAACGTTGTAATTGAAGTAAGGGATGACGGTAACGGTATCGATACCGAGGCTGTTAAGAGAAAAGCAATAGAGCGCGGCACAATCACTCCCGAACAGGGCGAGACGATGAGCGAGAAGGAGATCATAGATCTTCTGTTCCTGCCGAGCTTCTCTACAGCAAAGGTTGTATCCGATGTATCCGGACGAGGCGTCGGACTTGACGTTGTAAGGTCCAAGATCGGAGCGCTCGGCGGAGATGTTTCCGTTAAGACCAAGCTCGGTGAGGGAAGCACATGGACGATCAGGCTTCCGCTTACACTGGCTATCATCCAGGCTCTCATGGTTGTTGTCGGCAACGAGAAGTATGCGATCTCACTCGGCAGTATCCAGACTATAGAAGATGTTGCCGAAGATGACATCAAATACGTTGAGGCAAGGGAAGTCATCAATCTGCGTGATACGGTCATTCCCATCATCAGACTCCACGAAGTGCTCGGTGTTGAGTCCGTCAAGGAACCCAATGCCAACATGGTGGTCATCATCGTTAAGAAGGGCGACCAGCTTGCGGGTCTTGTTGTTGATGAACTCATCGGACAGCAGGAGATCGTTATCAAGTCGCTCGGTAAATACATCAACTGCAGCTCGCGCCTGATATCGGGTGCAACGATCCTCGGCGACGGCGAAGTTGCTCTTATCGTTGATGCGAATGTTCTCATATAGGAGGGAATGACATGGATGCGTTAAACATAGCCAGAGAATATGAAACCGTTCAGTACATCGTCATTAAGATCGGCGAGGAGCAGTACGGTATAGATATCAGTTTCATTGATAACATCGTCAGGATGCAGAGCATTACGAGAGTGCCTCATGTTCAGCCTTATTTTGCAGGCGTTATCAACATAAGAGGTGAGGTTGTTCCCGTTATGAGCATCCGTCTTAAGATGGGTCTTGATGCCGACGAGTACACGAACAAGACAAGGATCATTATCGTCAAGACCGAGAGCAATGCCCCGATCGGACTCATCGTTGATGAGGTAAGGGAAGTTGTTACTCTCGATGAGAGATCGATAGATGAAGTTATTCACGACAGCAAGGTTGACGAGACATACATAAACGGTATCGGTAAGAACGGCGATACTCTTATCTCTCTTCTCGATCTTAATGCTGTCATCAGCGATAAGGACAATTCATGACATGGCAAAAGTAGATCTTAACAATATGGAAGGAGTATACTTCGATGTACTCCGCGAAATAGGAAATATAGGAGCCGGTAACGCCACTACAGCTCTTGCCCAGATGCTCGGCACCAAGGTCGACATGCATGTTCCCAAGGTCGATCTTCTCGAGTTTTCCGAGATTGGTGAGGTCATGGGCGGAGAAGAGCAGATAATGGCCGGTATCTATCTGGTCGTTGAAGGCGATATCCACGGTTCCATAATGTTCCTTCTGGAAAAATCATCGGCAAAGGTTCTTGTATCAAAGCTCATGGGAACAGGCAACGAGAACCCCGAAGGTGATTTTGACGAGATGGAACTTTCAGCTCTTAAGGAGATAGGTAACATCATCACGGGATCGTATCTGTCATCGTTATCGACGCTTACGAACCTCAACATACATCCGTCGCCTCCGGACATATCGATCGATATGTGTGGCGCCATCCTTTCGGTGCCTGCCATTGAGTTCGGTACGCTCGGCGACAAGATGCTTCTCATTGCGACGGAGTTCACGGATGATGTCAAGCTTGAAGGTTATTTCATTCTTGTGCCCGATCTTGAATCCTACGACAAGATCCTTTCATCTTTGGGAATGTAGTTTGTTGACAGGAGGGCCCCGCATAGCGGAAGAATTAAAGGAATCATATGTCTAACATGATAAAGGTCGGAATGGCAGACCTTAAGCTGTGCAAAGCACCTGACGCCATTACAACGCTCGGACTCGGATCGTGTGTCGGGATAGCAATCAGGGATCCAATGACAAAGATCGGAGGCCTTGCACATATAATGCTCCCTGACAGTACCCAGTTTACGGGGACTGTAAATATACCGAAGTTTGCCGACACGGGTGTTGAAGAACTCGTGAAGATCATAGTTGCCGCCGGTGCCAACCGGACAAGACTTGTAGCCAAGATCGCAGGCGGAGCGCAGATGTTCGCATTTTCGAGTAAGAACGAACTGACTGCGGTGGGACAGAGAAACGTTGAAGCGGTCAAGAAGAAGCTTGCCGCAATGAAGATCCCCATACTTGCAAGCGATACGGGACTTAACTTCGGACGTACCGTGGAGTTCTATCCCGAGACCGGAGATTACATCATCAAGGCGGTCGGCAAGGGAGTCAAGACGATATGAATACAAAACGTATACCTGCGCTTGTCATGCTGCTCGCGGGTGCCGTGGTTGCGATCGTAACGTATATCAATCATTACAGTCTTGAAGAATCGCTCAAGATACTGATACTGACACTTATAGTTTTTCTCATAGTAGGTGTCATCATCAAGCTTATATTTGATTCGTTCCATATCGAGGAGCCGGACGAAGACAGAGTCGATGACGAAGGGGAAGTCGTCGAAAAGAGCGAATTTGGTGATGAGCCTGGCGAAGGAGAAGAGGGCAGCGCACCTGAATCAGAAGAAGGGGACCAAGAAGAAAACGCCGGGGAGCAGTAACGGGTATTTCTGTGGAATTAGGGGGAATTGCAGTTCATGGATGATAATGCAAAGCAGAAGTTATGGAAGGATTATTCAGCCAATCCTACGCCTGAGCTTCGCGAAAAACTGATCCTTGAATACGCACCGCTGGTTAAGCTTGTTGCGGGGCGGCTTTCAATGTATCTGGGTTATAACGTGGAGTATGATGATCTGTGCGGCTACGGGAGTTTCGGGCTGATAGATGCCATAGACAAGTTTGATGCGAAGAAGGATGTTAAG
>JAFRIL010000085.1 GCA_017432845.1 Lachnospiraceae bacterium
ATGTATATCAGACAGCTTTACTCACCTAAGGAAGCAGGGAGGATGATAAGAAGATTCGGCAGCAAAAAGGCTGCGCTGTTCTTCGGGATCATCCTGGTCTTTGCAGCTGTTTCAATGCCATTCTTCATATCGGATCTTGCCGGTGTTTCGGATCCGCTGAAGAGTCTTGAAAGAAATGAATACGGCAAGGGATCAAGAACAGCATCCCTTCATGTCGTATCAGAGGACGGATATGAGGATGATATCAGGATCGGTGTGGACGAAAGACAGTATACGGAGGATGAACTTGAGACAATGTCCCGCGAGATTGACGGTATCCTGTGGGAGACGATACTTGGAGAAAATCCCGGAATGGATAATGTTATGTATGATCTGACCCTTCCTTCAAAGATCAAAGGATATCCTTTTGAGATCACTTGGAAGAGCGACAAGCCGCTTGTACTCGGAAGCAACGGCACCATCAAAACAGACCGTCTTAAGGAAAAAGATCCAAATGATGAAGGTTTTATCGTGGAACTTGTGGCAACGCTCAAGTATGGGGATCATACAGAAGACAGATATTCAAATGTGATCTTAAGGCAGGCCGGAAGATCTGACAAAGATCAAAGATCAGACGTAATAAACGGCGTGATCGATAAAGCAGACAAAGACAGCCGGACACAGAGCGCGATCATACTTCCCGAAGAGGCGGCGGGAAAAAAGATAAGGTTTTACAAAACATCATCGAAACAGGGGTGGATAATACTGCTTATCGGGGCCGCCTCAGCCGTTATAGTCATCACGTCAAAAGACCGGAAGCTAAAAGAAGAGGCAGATGAACGAAGAAAACAGATGCAGTGCGACCATCCGGTCATTCTGAACAGATACATGCTTTACTATATGGCCGGCATGAATCCGAGGGCCATATGGTATGAGATATGCAGACGATATGAAGAAGAATCAAAGCAAAACCATGCCTGCAGACGATATGCTTATGAGGAGATGATCGCAGCCAGAAACAGAATGGAGGAGGGCTGTGCCGAACTGGAATCATATGACTTGTTTGCCGCAAGGTGTGATGATATAAGATTCCGCTCCTTTATCAATTTTGTAAAACAGGCGGTCATAACGGGAGGAAGAGGCCTTAATGTCATTCTGTACGAGGAGATGGAAAAGGCACGCCGGGAAAAACTTGCCCAAGTAAAAGTCTCGGCCTCAGAGGCCGAGACTAAACTGCTCCTTCCCATGTTCATGATGCTGGCGGTAGTACTTGTTATCGTCATGGTGCCCGCATTCATGGGGCTGAACGGATAGATCCTTATGTCTTATCGTTACTTCCGCATACAAGGATCTTTTCCTTTACGAGTTCGGTAACGTTCTTCATTCCGACGGCACAGTATTTCTTCGGGTCGAACACATCGGGATCACTTTTCATGTATTCCTTGATCCCGTTTGAAAATGCTATACGAAGCTCGGTCGCGAAGTTGACTTTGCTTATCCCTCTTCTGATGCAGTCCTTTACTGCCTCATCGGGAACACCTGAGGCGCCGTGAAGTACAAGCGGGATCGATACGACCTTCCTTATGGCGGACAGCCTTTCCACATCAAGCTTTGGTTCGCCCTTGTATATTCCGTGTGCTGTTCCTATCGCAACGGCAAGTGATGTAACCCCTGTCTCTCCCACGAATCTGACTGCATCATCGGGATCCGTGTATCCGGGATCATCACAGCTCATATCGTCTTCCTTGCCTCCGACCTTTCCGAGCTCGGCTTCAACGGGTATATCGGAAGGTCTGCACGCATCAGCCACTCTTTTTGAAAGAGCGATATTGTCTTCAAATTCAAGCTTGGATCCGTCGATCATTATTGACGTATATCCGGTACGAAGCGCCTGCATTGCGAGCTCGAAACTGTTTCCGTGATCGAGATGAAGAGCAATGGGGACACGGGCACGTGCCGCTGCGGCAGCAACATTTGCATAATACATGTCAAGTCCCGCGTACTTAACCGTTGACGGGGTGGTCTGAAGAATGGCAGGAGCATTTGATTCCTCGCAAGCTTTTATGACTGCCATTACCATTTCCATGTTCTCGACATTGAACGCCCCTATCGCGTAGCCCTCTTTGTCTGCTTTTGCCATCATCTCTTTGCTTGTTACAAGTGGCATAACCGTTCCTCCTTATCACTGATTGGTCTGTTTTGATACTTCCGGATTCATATATGCTATCTGCATGACTTTTGCATCATTTGTTATGACTGCATTTGCCATTACTGTACCGTTTTCGGTCACCCAGATCTCACAGTAATTACCTATACCGTCGTCGCTTTTGCTCTTGCCGTGAAGATTTTTCATTTCTTCAACTACGTCCCTGTAAATGCTCATGACGCTTTCATCATTATCCCCCGTATATGACCAGGAAACATTGCAGAGCTTTCCGGCGTCATCATACATGTATTTTATCATACCGGCATTTCCGAGGTAGTCTTTCGGGTAAGTATATGTCAGTCCTTTGTAAATGCTGTCGTAAGTGTCGAACCCTTCACCTTCGGCTTCGATCATGTCGTCTGCAGTAGAGTCCCATGACATTTCTGAAAAGGGGCAGTTGATATCACTTTTATTCGATGAGCATCCGGAAAGTGTGGCAGCAAATACTGCGATGAGAAGAATAACCGTTATAGGAAATACAGCTGATTTTGTGCGGATCATTTGTCAGAATTCCTTCTTTGTAAACTGTTTCGGTGTTGTGTTTTTGTATTTTCGAAAAGTCTTTACAAAATAACTCTCATCGGAGAATCCGCAGGAAATGGCGGTCTCCTTGATGGATATATTCTTGGTCGACAGCATCTCACAGGCGCATTCCACCCGGTAGTAATTCAGATAATCGATGGGTGTGCGGCCCGTCATGCTTCTGAAATACCGGCAGAAATACCTTGGATTCATACCTGCGATCCTTGCCAGACGGCCGAGGCTGATACTGTCGGAGTAGTTGTCGGATATATAATCAAGAACATTCTTAACGGAATTAAGACGCTGTACGGTTATCGTATCATTTACGGATTCCTCATAGAGCTTTTCTTCGATTATCACACCGATCAGCGTATATAAGTACCCCTGCGTCATGAATTCGTAACCGGGCTTTTTTTCCGCAAGGACTTGACACAGATCCTTGACTATAGGAAGAATTTTATCACATTTTTCGGAGATATGAGTATCGATCCGTATCTTCCCGTTCATGATGGCCTGGATCGTGTTGGCACAGGCATGATTGTCCTTCATCAGCATATTCAGGTCAAAGACAATGCATTCATAGACACAGTCTTCCGGTTCACCGCCGTGGAGAACTCCCTGAGTTATATTTATCACTTCCCCTGCATGTTAAGTTGTCGGTGCGCTGTCGAGCGTCAGGTGAAACGACCCAGAAACTATACGCATTATCTCATAGTGCGTGTGCCAGTGATAGGGCATATAATACCGCGGGCTAAGAGGCCTCTGATGATAGTATGCGATGGGAAAGTTAAACGTTCCCTGTTTTCTGTGTTCGATATAGTCCGTGTATTTCACTAAGATCGATCCTTCCGTAAGAAACAGAAAAAGTGAATATCGTTATATTTTTTTATAGTATATCACTTTGATTTTCAAATTAACAGGGATAAAATCATTATTTGAGAAGGTTACAAATATCATGATTTTACTATCTTGGACAAGGAGGATCAGATATGGCAAAGAACAGGTATATCGGTGATTATCCGGCTATAGGGATAAGACCCATCATAGACGGTAGAAGAGGTCCGCTCAAGGTGCGCGAGTCTTTGGAAGAGCAGACCATGAACATGGCAAGATCCGCTAAAAAGCTGTTTGAAGAAAATCTGAAATACTCAAACGGAGAACCGGTCAGGGTAGTCATAGCCGATACGACCATAGGCCGTGTTGCCGAATCTGCAGCGTGTGAGGCGAAGTTCAGAAAAGAAGGTGTTGCGATCACTCTTTCCGTCACACCGTGCTGGTGCTACGGCTCGGAGACGATGGATATGAACCCGCTCACGATAAAGGGTGTCTGGGGTCTTAATGCCACGGAGCGTCCAGGTGCGGTCTATCTTGCAAGCGTACTTGCGACATATGCACAAAAAGGTCTTCCCGCATTCGGAATATACGGTAAGGATGTGCAGGATGCGGATGATACCGTCATTCCCGAAGACGTTAAGACAAAGCTTTTAAGATTCGCAAGGGCTGCGGTTGCTGCCGCAACAATGAGAGACAAATCATATCTTCAGATCGGAAGCCAGTGCATGGGTATCGGCGGTTCCATAATCAATCAGGATTTCTTTGAGGAATACCTCGGTATGAGAGTGGAGTCGGTTGACGAGGTTGAGATACTGCGCCGCATGGAAGAGCACATTTATAATGAGGATGAGTACCAAAAAGCTCTTGCATGGGTTAAGAAATACTGCAGGCAGGGATTTGACAAGAACCCCGATTTCGTCAAGAAGTCCGATGAGCAGAAAGAGAAGGACTGGGAGTTTACCGCAAAGATGGCGGTCATCATAGAAGATCTGTACCAGGGCAATCCCAACCTTCCCGAAGGATGCGGCGAAGAGTCTGTCGGACATAATGCGATATGCGGAGGATTCCAGGGACAGAGACAGTGGACCGATCACTGGCCGAACTGTGATTTTCCGGAGGCGATACTCAACACGTCATTTGACTGGAACGGGGCAAGGGAACCTTTCATCCTGGCTACGGAGAATGACACATTAAACGGTGCATCGATGCTGTTCATGAAACTTCTTACAAACCGTGCCCAGATGTTTGCCGATGTCCGCACATATTGGAGCGGCAACGCGGTCAAGCGGGTTACCGGATATGACATAGAAGGTCATGCGAAGGATGCGGACGGGTTCATACATCTGATCAATTCCGGTGCATGCTGTCTTGATGCCTGTGGTGAAGTTAAGGATGAGAACGGCGATCCCGTTATGAAAGAGTGGTATAAGGTAACGGATAAGGATATCGAGACGATGATGGGTGCGACCGAGTGGTGCCCCGCAGACAACGGTTACTTCAGAGGTGCGGGTTATTCGGCAAGATTTCTGACCAGGGCCGAGATGCCTGCAACCATGATCAGATTAAACCTTGTGAAGAACTTAGGTCCTGTACTCCAGATCGTAGAAGGCTGGACAGTAAATCTTCCCGATGAAGTATCGGATGTTCTGTGGAAGAGAACCGACTATACATGGCCGTGTACATGGTTTGCACCAAGGACCGACGGTGTGGAAGGATCTCCGTTCAAGACCGCATATGATGTCATGAACAACTGGGGAGCCAATCACGGAGCCATCAGTTACGGACATATCGGAGCGGATCTTATCACGATGGCATCAATGCTCAGGATACCTGTCTGCATGCACAATGTTCCGGCTGATGATATCTACCGTCCGGCTGCATGGAATGCGTTCGGCAGCGATAAGGAGGGAGCGGACTACAGAGCCTGCAGTGCATACGGACCTTTGTATAAAACGATCAGGTGATCCGGTAAAAGGTCATTAGGATAGCATTGTATGTAAAGGGGCAGATGAAGGTTTCTGCCCCTGCTTTTTTATGAATAATATCACAAGGGTTTGCCGCGGGTATTGTACAACCGAAGTAATTCTGCTAAAATGAACGAAACGTTTCGAGCAAATGAAAGGATAAGTGCGGTATATGCCGGCAACCATTGTAGACATTAAGGAAAAAACAGGATTATCTCTTGCAACGATCTCCAAATATCTTAACGGGGGAAATGTCCTTCCAGAGAATAAGGTGAAGATCGAAGCCGCGATCAAAGAGCTTCATTATGAGGTCAACGAACTTGCAAGAGGGCTTGTAACAAATAAGACCAACACTGTCGGAATACTCGTATTCAGCATAGAGAGCCCGTTTACCGGGATGATCCTTCATCATGTCGGAGAGGCTCTG
>JAFRIL010000086.1 GCA_017432845.1 Lachnospiraceae bacterium
ACACAGACATATGATCTTGATCACTATACATACAGTGGGAAAAACAGCGGCGGGACCGAAGTCCTTTCAAAAACATCGGGAAACCCCCAGTTTCTTGTAACAGGAGGGTCGGCAACATCCATCACGATACATGACGCATCAGGAAATGTTTATACATACAACACTGAGAACAACTCCTCGGTACGCTCTGCGACCCTTTCAGGTGGCGGTGCATCACTTAGCCTTAACTATGCAGCCGGGACCGGAGACCGCTCCGGTACCGTTACGGTCACACCTTCAGGTCAGGCATCAAGAACCTTTACAAAATCAGCCAGATCTGCCGGTAACTCTTCCGATACCAATCTTACGGTCAAGGTCAACCCGCCCAAGAAGCTGCTGATTATCCAGGCCGGAGCATTGGAAGGCCATACGATCGATCTTGAATGGCCTGCTTTATCCAATTCAATAGTGGGGATATCGGGAGCAAAGGTTAATTCAGTCGAGACTTCTCTTGCATCGATAGGGATGCTTGAAGATGCGCTTGATTTTATCTCCGGTGTCCGGAGCAGTTTCGGTGCGATGCAGAACAGGCTCGAAGCGGCTTACAGGATCAACCGCAATACAGAAGAGAACACCCAGGCTGCCGAATCGCTTATAAGAGATGCCGATATGGCCAAAGAAATGGTCTCACATTCGAGGAATGAGATACTCACAAGTGCCGCAATGGCAATGCTGTCGCAGGCAAATGCTCAGCCTCAGTCCATCCTGTCGCTTCTGTCATAAAGGCTGTTTTGCGAAGCCTGTTTCTTCAGGACTACACAGACAGACACTACAACCGCCATCAGCAACGTTCCCATAATGAACTGGACAGGCATTGGCGTATCTGCCGGAAAAAGCGGGGAGACGAACAGTCCGCCTGCATTAATCGTCATATGAAGTATGATGGTAAGGCCCACGCCTATCAGACTGTCGGGAAGATCAAGAAGACTGTCGGTTCCCGAATACCTCTTTCTGTAAATGAGCGGGCAGTAATAGAACACACATCCTATGATCAGTCCCATCACAAACCCGTAAATCCTCTGCACCATAAATCTATGATAGAAACCAAACAGCAGCGCCTGAACAAGGTTTGCTGCCCAAAACGGCATGACCATCCTGCCGGCCCGAAGGAATATCAGGCGAAATACCAGCTCCTCCAGGATCGGTGCCACAAACAATATGTGTATATACTGCCTGTGCCCTATCTGCGTGATATTTGCCATGTACTCCATGTACTTTATCACCGGTTCGGTATCTGCACACAGTTTACAGGCGGCGTTTACAAGGTAAGCACCGCCTGTCTGCATTATAAGCCCGAGCACTATAAGTGCCGCTGTATTTAATGTCACACGGATCGTTCTCTTTCTCATTTACGATACTATCTCGATCTTATCCTTTGGAAGATGTTTGACAAGACACGCTTCAAGGTCGATACTCTTGACCGGCTTGGATATGTACGCAACAAAGCCTTCATCAAGATACATTTCCTGTGCACCTACAAGTGCATTTGCTGTAAGCGCCACAACAGGGGTGTCGGCATTAAGGCCGTCCGCCTGCTCCCTTATACGATGGAGCGCTTCGATACCGTCCATGATCGGCATCATATGATCCATCAGGATAAGATCATATCTCTTGACCAGAGTATACTTCAGACACTCGTCGCCGCTTGCTGCCAGGTCTATCTGGATCTGTGTATTCTTAAGAAGGAGCCGCACAACATTAAGGTTCATCTTCACGTCATCCACGACAAGTATCCTGGCATGAGGTGCTATGAACTTGTCTGTCTGCCCTGCTTCCCGGCTCTTGTCCTCTTCCTTAACAAGCTTGTCATTTCTGTGGTTAAGCCTGTCATCAAAGTGTCCGACGGTTGAGCTGTTTGCAACCTTTTGTGGAATGGTTACAGTAAATGTGGATCCCTCATACAGCACCGAATCCACTTCTATCGTGCCACCCATCATCTCGGTAAACTTCTTCGTGATAGAAAGACCCAGTCCCGTACCCTCTATGTTCCGGTTAGCTCTCTCATCTATCCTCTTGAACGAATCAAACAGATATTTGCGGTTCTCCTCGGATATACCTATACCTGTATCCTTAACGGATATAACCAGATTGATGTTCTCATCATCGATCTTACTGTAAGTAAACTTAAGTACTACAGACCCGTCCTTGGTATATTTGACGGCGTTTGTCAGAAGGTTCATGATGATCTGCCTGATCCTGACCTCGTCTCCGAACAAGAAGGCCGGGATCTGCGGATCGTTTACGATCCTGAAAGCAAGGTCTTTTCTCTTTGCCCTCATGAAGATCATGTTGTAGCAGTCGTTCATCACGGAAAACAGCTCGTACTCCACCGGATGAAGCTCCATCTTGCCTGATTCGATCTTGGAAAAATCAAGTATGTCGTTGACCAGTGACAGGAGCTGGTGTCCCGCGCTGTCTATATCGTTTGCATATTCGAGGATCTGCTTGTCCTCGCATTCCCGAAGTATCATCTCATCCATGCCAAGAACAGCATTGATCGGTGTTCTGATCTCATGGGACATGTTGGCCAGAAACGTCGACTTGGCAGCAGAAGCGCTCTCGAGCCTTGCATTTGCCTCAGCAAGTTCATCGTTCAGTTTCCTGAGCTTTTCATCATTTTCCTTAAGAACCTTGGCCTGCTTCTCATATGAGTGTGTCTGGTATTTGAAGATCAGTCCGAATATGACGGTGACGAACACGAACGCCATGCTCGTATCCATGATCTCATCATTCCTTGTGGCGAGAAACGAAACATACTGCGGAAAGTTCTTCTCAATGTGAAGACATCCGGCTATCAGCGCAAACGATATGATCGAGATAATGACCGACCATTTGATATCACACAGAAGCCATGTAAAGATCGCACCGAACAGCATCCATATGACGATACCCGTCGCATAACCACCGCACATAAAGTACATGACCGGGAATATGAAGATGTTAGCAATCGTAGCAACGAGTATCGGAGGTGCCGGTGAATCCGGATACCTGTTTGTCAGGTACATCACTATTCCGATGATCGCGGACATGGCAACCTGCGCCCATATACCGGCTGTCGTCGTACCGACTATAAAGGACACGATAATACTAGGCAACTGTACAACAAGCGCACTTCCCAGTATCACATTGACCAGTTTGTGTCTTATCGTCAGTTCATCCCTGAACAGATATGCAATTATCTTCTTGAGGATTCTCATAAGTAGAATTGTACTACTTTATGCGCTTTCCGACAACAACAAGCCTTCCGTTGTCCACATGATATGCGCACACGGACAGAGTGATGAACTCGTCACCGTATGATGCCGTAACCCCGGTGTCGTACATGGCGAGTTTCTTTATGTTCTCGTAAAAATCAT
>JAFRIL010000087.1 GCA_017432845.1 Lachnospiraceae bacterium
AGTAAACTTACGTGAAAAGGCACTAACACCATACAAGGATACCAGACATCTCCGGTGTCCTTGCATAAGAAGACTCAAAGATCTTCCCTGAAATTAACACAAGATTTGTATAGCGGATTCCGGCAGAAATGTCAACCGGGACGTTTGTTGTTGTTTCGTATTTGTCTGGCACCTCTGTTCCGAGAACTTGCCCGGACTTTATGTCCGAACAGAGCCGTCAGCAAAGAAACAGAGATAAAAACAGCCCCGCTTGTGCCGGGTTTATCTACGCCATCTTCGTTTATCAAGCAAAAGCCCCGCCCTGACGTATGCCGTCTGGCGGGACTTTTACTACTGTGTTGCAACACCGTCACCAAGGTCGAGATAGCTTGCTATCGTCACTGAATCCTTGGAATTTTTGATCTTTTTAAGCGACTCTGCGATAATCTGCCTAACCCTCTCCTTCGTTATCCCGAGTTCCTTCGAGATGTCTTCGAGCTTCATGCCTTCTCCGCCGTCAAGCCCGAATCTTAATACAATGATCTTATACGCCCTGTCATCCAGTATCTTCATGAGCTTCCTGAGATCCTCCATCATAAGGATTCTTGCCGTGCGTTCATACGGGGCGTCTTCCGATTCCATGGGAAGCTTGGAAAGGAGGTTACCCTCGAAATCCTCGTCATCCTCGTGGAAGGGAGCGTCAAGGGAAATGGTGCCTTGGAGTATCTTCCAGTAATCCCTGATACTTTCCGCATCAAAGCCTGTAAGCTCTGACAGTTCTTCGATGCTGGGTTCATGTCCGTGTTCCTGCGTGTACTTTGCAGTCACCTTTGTGAGCTTCCTGATGTTCTCATGTACCTGAACCGGATAGTTTATCGCGGCTGCCTGCTTGGGTGTCTGCCTTGCTATGGCCTGCCTTATCCAGTAGGTGGCGTAGGTAGAAAACTTGAAGCCCTTGCTCGGATCAAACTTCAGGGCTGCCTTCATGAGCCCCATGTTGCCGTTCTGGATGACATCGAGCAGCTGGACTCCGCAATCCGGTCTGTACCATCTCATGGCTATGTTTATGACCAGCTTGAGATTGAAGTTTGCCAGCGTCTTTAACGCTTTGATGTCGCCCTTGTTCTTCTGTTCACCAAGCCATTTCTCCTCTTCTCTGCTTAAGAGTCTTGTCTGGGTGGCATTGACGTCGTTCAGATAAAGCTGATATGAGTCCGTCACGTACTTATTCGTGAAGGTCTTTTTTTCTTTCTGTTCTTTCTCTCCGTTCTGTTCTTCATCATCGATCATTACGATGTCAAAATCTGTCGGGTCGGGGATGCCGGCCAATTCCGACAGCTTATCTTCGATCTCGCGCAGAGACCGCGTTTCATCGTCTCTCTCCAAACGTACCCTCCTTTGCTAAAAAATCCCGGATAAGATTATCCGGTGCAGCCTACAGGACCTCTCCAATTTTTGTCACCTGATTCGCAGATATAATAACAGGTGTGCAAGAAGGATATTAGCACAGAAAAAACCGTGTTTCAAGCCTAATATCCCGCTTTTAGCGTAAACCCATTATGTCAACAACAACATTTAGTGACCCTTGTTGATAACTATGTATACTATCCCCTATATAATGTGAGGTTGTGAATATTGCACAATTTTTTTCAAATTACTTCGGCGTATTGATAGTCCTCGGGGAAGTCATCGTATGCTATGGACATAAGGTAGGTCTCATAGCACTCGTCGGGCTCGATATTCATTGCCGTAGCCGGCATCCCTTCGTAATATGCCATATCAGCAACCACTTCATCTATAAGGTTCAGGACGTTTATCCGGTCGCAGGGCTCGGCGAATTCCATCTCCTTGAGCCTGGCCTTGAGCGTCAGTATTGTGCTGTCCAGTATATTGCCCATACCCTCTCCTCCTTCGTTAAAAATTCAGCTGCGGCAGAGCCGGCATCTGCGGCGTTTCCATTGTTCCCGTGATAAGGCTCAATGCCAGCACGGAAAGTCCCACCATGACCAGCAGGAAGATGATAAGCATGGTCTTGGCGTATGGCGTCCTTGAAGCCAGGATCCCCTTAATACCAAATAATGTTATGAGGAAGATGACCGCCACGGTGCCTGTCTTGATGATATCGGGGGTCAGCACCGCCTTGTAATCCGCATCCCTTATTATGGCTTCCTTATAATGCTCGGCGCCTTCGTCTGCTACTCCGTCTTCCGTGAACCCTTCGGTTGTTACGTCGTATCCGTCGTAATATTCGTCGGCGTAATCTTCATTCAGCATCGCCTGATGGCCTTTCAAACTCAAATTCAGCGTATCCTTCAACGGGCATGATCCCGACTATTTCAAAATCAAGCTCCCCGGCCTGTTTCATCATGATCTCCATAGGCAGGCAAGTGATGGTGTTCGCGTCACCTCCGAAGCTTTTAAGTTCAAGCACTCCCCTGCAGTATACATAGCCATCCTCAAATACCATCGATGCATTGGTGATAAATGATGCCTCTGTGGATATACTGTTGGTCACGTAATAATCCGTGAGGTTCTCTGCATACTCAAGGGCATCCACAAAGTCATCGCCGCCTGCAGGTCCCGCTTCGGGATAGAAAACGCCGTTTTCGTCGGTATATTCCTTTATGATGCCCTC
>JAFRIL010000088.1 GCA_017432845.1 Lachnospiraceae bacterium
GGACGGTTCTTCTGTCTCATTTTTTGAGACAAAAGAACCGTCCCCCTGTCTCAATTATATCAGAAGCTTACCTCACCGTCATGTGAGAGGACCGAAACGGAGGAGACACCTGATACGGCTGAAATGGCCTTGGAAAGGGCCGGGACATCCTTGGTCCGAAGCTCGTATACAAGTTCAAGGGTTCCGTTTGTAAGAATACGTGATTTCTCGATATAGTTGCCGGTATTCTTCTTGATCTCCTCAATGATGGCTGAATCGGCTTCCTGGGATGAATTGACGATAAGGATCATCGGAGCCTTCAGCACCGGTATGTGGTCAAGTACATATATGACAACAGTTGCAACAACAGAGAGGATCAGCGCGATCTCAACAAGTCCTGCGCCGCATATGATGCCGACCGATATCGACCAGAACAAAAAGGCCAGATCCATCGGATCCTTGACAGCTGTCCTGAAACGGACGATCGAAAGGGCACCGACCATACCGAGGGAGATAACGACGCTTGATTGTACCGTCAGGATGATCGCTGCGGTTATTACCGACATAAGCACGAGCGAGATGTTAAAGCTCTTGGAATAGAAGGTCTTCTTCGTCATGAACCTGTATACCGCATAGATGTACAGGCCGAGAAGAACCGCAAAGCCAATGACTACGACTATCTGCTTGGCAGACAGCTCTATATTGGCGTATCCCTCAAGGAATGATTTTTTGAAGATGTCTGTGAATGTGATCATGATTACCTCCGTTATATTCGTTACTTTAACTATATTATACTATATGATTTGTTTCGCTAAATCCTGTAATTCGCCGCTAGGACACCGTTATAAGGGAATTTGCGTGCAAGAACGTACTTGGAAAATGTCTCGCGGCGCATCCTGCCGTGCTCAATGGCATGGGCTATCTGGTCAGGTAAGAATGCATCGTATTTGACTTCTATAAGGTTATGGCCGCTTGCAAGGACCGGCCGGGATGAAAGTTCCCTGTCACTAAGGAGTGCATCTGTCTCAGACGATGACCTTATATTCCTGTCAAATGTTACCCTTGTGTTGCCCTCTCTTGCCGCAAAAGGTGTCCTGTCATATTCTACGATAACTGCAGGATGAAGGGCATGCGTTTTCATCTCTGTTAGAAACAGATTAAGGAGCGGCGGGTTCGAATCCGATATTGTTGCGCTCTTATTCATGATGGATTCATATATATCCCTGTCTATGGCACAGCTTCTCTTTGATATGAGGTCGCTCTTTCTGATCTTCTGCTCCAGACTGATAAAGCTGTCACTCCTGTCGTAAATCCTTATGCGCCACTTGCTTCGCTCATCCGTGCCGTCGATGTTCTCGTTAAGGTATCTGTCGCTGTAATCATCAAAATACAGGCTTCTGATGCTGTAATACCCTTTTTCACCCACGTGCCGGTCATGCTTCATCAGTACACGTATACGGCTCTCCATTCCCTTTAAGTTGATCTCGGGCTCTATGTATTTGTGTTCATGCCTGAACTTTTTTAGTTCTTCGAACATACCGTTTTCCTGTTCTATGATTCAAAATATTGTCTGATCTGCTCATCTGTGACTTTTTGAATATCGCCTTTACCGGCATAGACTCTGTACCACTCGACAAGCTTCTCCATTGCAGCATCTATGTTCCATCTCGGATGCCAGGAAAGATCCCTTTTGATCTTCGTACAGTCAAGTTTCAGGTAATTGGCCTCATGCGGGCCTCCTGATGACTTGTTGACCCACTTTATCGGATTGCCGGTTTTGCCTGATTTTGAAGAACCCTTCTCATACGTGTTCCATTTATCGCAGAACATCGTAGCTATCCGGGCCGTTGTTACGGCATCGGTATCATCAGGGCCAACATTGTAGCATCCTTCGATCTTCGGGTCCTTATACTGCATCGCGGCTACCATCAGATAGCATACCACAGGCTCCAGTACGTGCTGGTACGGTCTTGTGGAGTCGGGATTCCTGACTATGATATCCTCGCCTGCCATTGCAGCCCTCACACAGTCCGGGATTATCCTGTCCTCTGCAAAGTCTCCTCCACCAATGACATTTCCGGCACGCATAGTGGTGACCGGTATATTCTTATCACGAAGGAACGAATTCCTGTAACTGTCGGTAACAAGCTCACTGCATGATTTTGAATTGGAATACGGATCAAATCCGCACAGTTCCTCGTCCTCACGGTACCCTTCCACGCGTTCCATGTTGCGGTATACCTTATCCGTAGTCACGTTTATGACCGATCTTACGGAATCCGTGAGACGGCAGCACTCGAGAACATTCACCGTTCCCATCACGTTCGTCTCATACGTGCAGACAGGATCTTCATACGAGAGCCGCACCAGTGGCTGAGCTGCCATGTGTATCACTATCTCAGGTCTGAAATCATTAAATGTTTGACGAAGCTTTTTAAGATCCCTTATATCCGCATAGACATTTGTAAGCTTATCCGTATCCTTATCAAGGCCGAGAAGTTCAAAAAGGCTCGGATCCGTGGGAGGCTCTAGGGCATAGCCCGTAACGATCGCACCGGCGTTTATAAGGACTCGCATCATCCATGAACCCTTAAAACCCGTATGTCCTGTAACAAGCACTCTACGGCCTTTGTAGAATTTCATTATATCTGAGATTTCCGACATATTCGATCTTTATGCTCCATTTACAAACATAAAGATTATAGCAAAATGCGTGATGATGTGTAAACCTGAAAAATGTGAAATATGAGTGTCTTATATCCTGGCAAGCACGATCCTGATCCTGGTGCCGAGTTCTTCCCTTGATGTTATCTCGAAATGTCCTTGATGCTTGTCGACGATCCATTTCGCTATAGAGAGGCCAAGCCCTGTTCCGCCAAAGCTTCTTGCCTCATCGGAGCGGTAGAACCGCTCGAACATGTGCTCGACATCGGACTCTTTCATGCCGATACCGGTATCCTGGACCTGAACAAAAACCTCTGTATCAGAGATGATCCCTACGGAGAGGATTATCTCATCCTTCTCGTGTGTGTACTTTGCAGAGTTGTCGACAAGTATGCGGACCGCCTGCTTGATAAGGCCCTCATCTGCCATGACAAAAACGGGATCCGTAGGACACGAATACTTGTATATGTGTCCCTCATCGATCATGAGCGACTCTTCATACACGGTCTGCATCATCTCACACAGATCCACCTTTTCGGGATTGATGACGGTTCGTCCCGCATCACCGCGCGCCAGGAAAAGGAGCTGCTCCACAAGGTGCTTCATATGGTCGGCTTCGTTCTTGATCGCATTTATTGACTCATCAAGTACCTTTTCATCCTCACGTCCCCACCTTGACAGCATGTTGGCGTAGCCCTGGATCACAGCGATCGGGGTACGAAGTTCGTGGGACGCATCATTTACGAAACGTGCCTGCTGCCTGTTGCTCTCACGTATACGAATAAGCAGGTTGTTCATCGCCCGCTCTATACCGAGGAGGTCCTCATCACCGAATGAGAGCTTATCCTCCCGGGTCGGCTCAAGGCTTGTGATCTTCTCTTCGATCAGATGGTACTTGTCTTCGGACAGTTCCATCCGAGAAAGTGCTTCAACACTTGCCGCCATCTCGTCAAGCGGTGCGAACATCTTCTTGATGCGTCGCATCTCTGACGAATATGAAATAAGATCTCCGAAAAATCGCAACATAAACACGCCCGTGCAGAAGGCAGTTATTACCGCAACAGGCGCAAATATAGCCTCTGAGACTATAACCTTTCCAGCACTTGATACCACCTGGTACCGAAGTGTACGAAGAGCATCAATAAACTGTCCGAACGTATCGATCCTTCCGGAAAGCGGAAACAGGTCGATACGTCTTGTCCTGCTAAAAAAAGAAACGGCCTGATCGGCCATATATTCCCTTGCGGCAAGCCACACAACGATCATCACGATGATCATGAAGATCATCTGGCCAAAATGCATACCTATCTTCATGCGGACACGTTGCCCTGCAAGGGAGTGTCTTATCGACCTTACTCGGCCGCTGGCGTTATTCTGATTTGACGACATATCCTACTCCTCTGACCGTTTCGATCATTTTGATGTCAAATGCCTCATCTATCTTGGAGCGCAGGAATCTCACATACACATCTACTATATTCGTCTCGCCCACGTAATCGTAGCCGCACACTTTCTCCAAAAGGGTATCCCTTGAAAGGACTATGTCCTGATTGGACAAAAAGACCTTAAGCATCTCGAATTCCCTGTTGGTAAGCGTTATCTCCTTGCCACCATAGGTGACCCTGTGCCTCTTCTCATCAAGAGTCAGGTCCTTCCATACAAAAATACCGTTCTTCGGATCATGTGATGCTGCATCATTCGATGATGATGCGGCCGGATCAGAACTATGCGCCGGATGCAGCTTTAATGCAACTCTCACCCTTGCAAGAAGTTCTTCGATCGCAAAGGGTTTCGTTATATAGTCCACGGCCCCCGCATCAAGTCCCGACACCTTATCCATGACCGCATCCCTCGCGGTAAGGAGGATGACCGGGGTCGGATGGGTATTGGAGAGTCTCCGTAAAACTTCCAGGCCGTTAAGGCCCGGAAGCATTATATCGAGCAGTATAAGATCGTATGAATTGTTCGTGGCAAGCTCGAGCGCCTCGCGCCCGTCGCCGCTCTTTGACACTTCATAGCCTTCATGTACAAGCTCAAGTTCTATGAAACGTGCAAGTTTTTCCTCGTCTTCGACAACCAATATATGAGACATTCCTGTTATCTCCCGTAAACAGCATGCGTTCTTTAAAGATTATTGTAACCTTCCTTGACTTTCTCCGCAGCCTCGGACACCTTTTCGCAAACATCGTTTGCGGCCTTCATCTCATCAACACCCTTGAAGCTGTATCTGCATCCTAAGAAGAGGGCTACGATCATCGCGATAAGCGTCACATGCCATGTGAGGATCAGTA
>JAFRIL010000089.1 GCA_017432845.1 Lachnospiraceae bacterium
CTCCGGGCAAGCTGGATACATACACCTGCCGCGATAAGTGCCAGGCCGACCGCATCCGTCATCGTGCCGGGCGAGATCATCATCAGTCCGCCGGCTGCAAACAGCAATCGGTCAATGATACCCATGTTTATAAACATATACCCTTCAAGTGCGGCAGCTACCCCGACTATTCCGACCAGGGAAGTTGCGTATTTTACTATGACTCCGAGCGGTGTCGCATCTATAAGGAGTATATCAGGACTGAAACAGAATACATACGGGATGAGAAAGGCACCGATCGCCATTTTGGTCGCGTTGACCGCAGTCCTCATCGGGTTTGATTTTGCTATGGCACTCCCCGCATATGCCGCGAGCGCAACAGGCGGGGTGATATCCGCCACAATACCGAAGTAGAATACGAAGAAATGTGCCGCAAGGATCGGAACTCCCATGCGTGTAAGTATCGGTGCGCAAGTTGCGGCCATGATACAGTAGGTTGCAGTCGTGGGAACACCCATACCGAGGACGATACAGCACAGCATTGTAAGAAAGAGGGCGATCAGAAGCTTGTCGCCTGCCACCGCAACTATCGCATTTATCATCTCATTTGCAAGACCTGTCATCGTGATCGTTCCGGATATGATACCGGCAACACCGCACGCGGCGCCGACCGTGATCGTTCCCTTACCGCCTGCTTCAAGCGCATCCAGCAGTTTTTGGAAGGTAAACCCGTTCCCGTCCTTATATTCTCCGCTGACTATGCTGTCAACAACACCCGCGATGATCGCAACAAGAATGGAATATGCCGCCGCCCTCTGCATCGTCATCTTGTTTCCGGAAACCCAGATGACCAGAAGCACAAGAGGTGCCAGAAGATATATCTTTTTTACCAGTTTCGAAAACTTCGGAAGTTTCTCGGCAGGAATACCGGTAAGACCGTATTTCTTTGCTTCGAGGTGAACCGCGATGAAAATACCCGTAAAGTACAGAATAGCCGGAAATATAGCCCTGACCAGTATGTCCGAATACGGCACGCCTATGATATCCGCCATAAGAAACGCTGCCGCTCCCATGATCGGAGGCATGATCTGTCCGCCGGTTGACGCTGCCGCCTCAACGGCTCCGGCAAATTCCGATTTGTACCCTGTCTCCTTCATCATCGGTATCGTTACGGAACCGGTAGTTACGGTATTTCCTACCGAAGATCCGCTGACCATTCCGCAAAGTGCCGAGGATATAACCGCAACCTTTGCCGGACCGCCCGCAAAACGTCCGGCGATACAGTTTGCTATGTTGATGAACAGTTCCGATATACCTGTACGTTCAAGGAACGCCCCGAAAACTATAAAGACAACAATGAATTTGGAACATACATTTATCGGCGTTGACAGTATTCCCGTCTTGGCGTAAAACAGATTTCTTACAAGGTATCTGACCCGTCCCGGAAACGACGGATTGGTAAGTCCGTACACAAGTGCATATACTATGAAAAACAGGGCTACTATAAGTATGGGCCATCCGACGCTCCGCCTTGTGACTTCCAAAAGCGCCACGATACCTATCACCGCTATCACTATCTGTAAGGGCGAAAATCTCGTGCCCTGCTGAATGATCTGTTCTGCGCTGAAAGTATAATAAAGAAAAGCTCCAGCACCCAGTATCATTCCCAAAACGTCATACCACGGGATGTGATTTTCTTTGTTATTGTTCTTGTCAGCCGGGTAGTATAAGAAGCCGAGGAGTACGATAAGTCCCATAAAAGACGTAAGTCTTATCTCCTCCAAAAACGTTGCAAAAAGCGTTACCCATATGCAGAACAGCGAGAATCCGATCAATATGGCCTTTACGACCCACGCCGGCCGTCCGGTCCAGATACGGACATTGGATTCGCGGTCATATTTTCTCATAACCTCTTCAAGGTTTTCCCGATCCAGCTCGTATTCCTGTTTATCCAAAACCTGACTCATAGATCCTCCTTATTCCTGTGTGGCAACCTTCACACCATTTTCCTCGAAATAACGCGCTGCGCCCGCATGAAACGGCACGGTCATCCCGGATGTGGCGTTTTCTATCGACAGTTCCTCACCTTTGGCATTCTCTTTTGCTATATCTTCCGCATGATCAAATACGGCTTTTGTAAGCTGGTAGACCGTTTCCTCATCAAGATCCGCATCTACTACCATTGTCGCCTTGATAGTGATCGTATTTATGGGCTCATTCTGTCCCGGATAAGTCTGCGCCGGGATCTCCATCGGCGCATAGAAAGGACAAAGACTCATAATATTGTCACGAAGCTCGCCCTCAATAGGGATCAGAAATACCCCGTTTGTCGTAGCCAGTTCCGTGATCGCCGAAGTAGGCGCACCCGCAACTATAAATGCAGCATCGATCTGTCCGTCTTTGAGTGCCTCCTTACTGTCATCGAAGCTCTGGTACTGCGGTTTGATATCATCTACCGAAAGTCCCGCTCCCTCAAGTACATCCATGGCGTTAAAGTACACACCCGAGCCCGGTGCCCCGATGGATACGCTTCTTCCCTTAAGATCGCTTACCGTCTTTATATCTTCTTTCATGGTGATGAGCTGAACCGTCTCGGCATAGAGGGCCCCCATCACGCGAAAATCACGACAAGGGCCGTCCGTCTCAAACGATCTGCTTCCTTCCCATGCATAGCTCATGACATCCGACTGGGTAAATCCCATCTGGTAATCCCCGTCTCCGATACTCTGGATGTTCGCCTTGGAAGCAGCCGTAGATACGGCTGTAACGCTGTAATCCGTATAGTTCTTCATATACTGGGCAAGAACTCCGCCGAAAGCATAATATGTTCCTGACGTTCCTCCCGTTCCCATCATCATCCTCTGCTTTGAGCAGCCCGGCAGCAGGACAAGCAGGGCAACTACTGTAATGCAGTAAAGAGACTGCCGCATTCTTTTCTTCATTCCTCTTTTCCTCCTTCTGCCATAGCGCCGGATGAAGAGTTTTCGATAAGGTCAATGACGATATCCGCGCAGACCGGAATGCTGACCTTTGCTGCGTCAAAACAGAACGTGTAATTTGAAGCATCCGTCATCTCGCACCCGGTATATTCTTTATAAAATGTGCGCCGTTTCCTGTCATGCCCTTCGACATACTTTTCAAGCTTTGTATCTTTGTTTTCCGCCAGTTCCCTCGCACGTTTCAATCTGTACTCAAACGGGGCATGAAGATATATGCTCACCGTATCGATACCGGCCTCGCAAAG
>JAFRIL010000009.1 GCA_017432845.1 Lachnospiraceae bacterium
ACTGCTGCGATATACGGTCTGAAGGTGCTTGAAGAGAAGATAAACGAAAAAGACGATAATACGACAAAGTTTGTAGTGGTAATTAGAACGCAGGAGATCAAGGCACAATAAGGAGGAAAAGACGATGGGAATGATGTACGAGAGGCAACTGGCCATACCGGCGGAACTTAAAGAGATGTATCCGCTTACCGCCAAGATGAATGAGACGATCCAGGAGAGAAAAGCCGAACTGGTATCGATCTTTGAGGGACGGAGGAATAAGCTGATACTTATCATCGGACCTTGTTCTGCGGACAATGAAGATTCGGTCATGGACTATATCGGAAGACTCGTTCCGGTCCAGGAAAAGGTCAAGGATAAGATCTTCATCGTACCCAGGATATACACGAATAAGCCAAGGACCACGGCGGAAGGCTACAAAGGAATGCTCCATCAGCCCGATCCTACGGAAAAGCCGAATCTGTTCAAAGGCATCGAAGCAACACGCCATATGCATATGCGTGCGGTCATGGAGACCGGATTTGCGTGTGCGGATGAGATGCTCTATACCGAAAACTACGGATACCTTGATGACCTGTTACTCTATGTTGCGGTCGGAGCACGCTCTGTTGAAGACCAGCAGCACAGGCTTACTTCAAGCGGCATAAGCGTTCCTGTGGGAATGAAAAATCCCACCTCCGGAGATTACCGCGTTATGATGAATGCGATAAGCGCTGCACAGAGCGGCCATACATTCATATACCGCGGATGGCAGGTACACTCCGACGGAAACAGGCATACACATGCGATCCTTCGCGGATACACGGATCAGCACGGATCGATGAAGCCTAACTATCATTACGAGGATCTTGTAAGACTGTGCGATATATATGATGAGTTGAAACTCGAAAATCCCGCGCTGATCGTTGACACCAACCATTGCAACTCCAATAAGGACCCGTTCGAGCAACCGCGTATCGTCAAGGAAGTGTTGCACTCCGCAAGACATGATGAGCGGATAAATGCGATCCTGAAGGGATTTATGATCGAGAGTTATATCGAAGACGGCTCCCAGCAACCCGGCGGCGGATGCTACGGCAAATCCATCACGGATCCGTGTCTTGGATGGGAGAAGACTGAAAAACTCATATACGAGATCGCAGACCTTCTGTAACTTTATTTTCAGCCCGTAGTAGGTTATAATTTAATAAGTATGTTAACAGATACCATTAAGCAACTTGTCGGTGACAAGCCCGTCAATGTGGGAAGACAGCATGAGATCGATCTTGCAAGGGCAGTTCCGGTATTCTTTCTTCCGTTTGTCCACACGGTGATAGAATGTACTCCTCTCGACCGTTTGTATGATCCGATCCCGTTCTTTTTCAATATCGTGATCGGCCAGCCTTTCGGTGCACCGATGTTTCTGTTTGCAATGGGAGCGTGCATTCTGTACTCACACAGTCATTCGGCTCAAAAGCTCATGCTGAGGGGTATCACGCTCTTTATCGCAGGATTTTTACTGAATGCGTTAAGGTTCGGCATTCCTTATCTTATAGGGTACGGGTTGACGGGGAACAGTGAAAAGTTTATTACACCGCTTCCCTACAGGGTATTCGGAAACGATGTGCTTCAGTTTGCCGGACTGTTCTTCCTTCTGTTCGGATTCCTGCAATACAGGAAGATCTCCGACAAAGTTATAGTCATCCTCGCATTGACCATGTCAGTCACAGGGTCGTTCATACGGCACAAAGACCTGGGGAATCCGGTACTTAATATAATGCTTGGTCATTTGATGGGAACGGAGGATAAAGCCCAGCTTGTCATGACTGATTTTCCCCTTCTGAACTGGTTTATCGTTCCGGTCATGGGATATGTGTTCGGGAAGTTGCTGATGCGGATCAAGGACAAGGCAAAGTTCTACAGGATCGTAGCGCCCGTACCGCTGTTGACCGCTGTGGTATTTTTTGTACTTGAATATATTTTTGGGTTCGGACAGATGGACAGCGGGCCGACTCTTTTATACAGTGAGAACTGCTACTACCATCTGCTGTGGTATGATGCACTCATGCTTGCCGCCTTTGCGATAGGCATTCTCGGGGTGTATTATGCGCTTAACAAGATCAGCCCCATGTTCCTGAAGAAGTTCTTTACGAGCCTGTCAAGGAATATCACCCATGTGTATGTGATCCACTGGCTCTTTGTGGTGATGACGACAAACGTTGTGCTGTACTCTGTAAGGGGTACGCAGGATCTTCCCGTAGGCCCGACATTGCTGCTGTCCGCAGCCATATTCCTTGTAACCTATCCGCTGGCACTTTTGTGGGAACGCGTAGCGGCCGGTAAGAAAGAAAAATGAGATGAGATCAAAGGGCATCAGAAGAAAAGTAATAGAGAAGCTGTTTCTGTTCTCGACCGTAATAGTGATCCTTGCGGGCATTATGACCGCATACAGGTACTATAAGCTCAGAATCGAGGAATACAACGATTATGTCTATGAGTATTTGCGTGCAGCTTCCGATTTTATCGACGGCGATACGATACAGGGTTATCTTGAGACCGGACAGACCGATGACTACTATGATGAGGTCTTAAAATTCCTCACATCGATGCGCAACGAGACGGATATGCGCCTCTTCTACGTGTTCGTACCTTATGAGGATGACCTTGTTTATGTATGGCAGACTGACATGCATCCTTACAGCTGGCTCGGTAAACACGAGAACTATATGGACGGCGGTAAAAAGACAAGGGACGAGACATTCCGCAAGGACCCGATCCAGAAGATAAAGTTTTACAGGGACCCGACATATGGAAATATAGCCTGCGGATTCTATCCGATATTTGACAGCGAGGGTGAACCGGTCGCACTTGTTGGACTCGATCTTTCCACCGAAGATATCACGATGAACGTCATCAGATTCGTAACCACGGTCTGCCTGATCATCATCATCGGAACGGTCATCGCGGGACAGATGTATTACGTATCCTTAAGCCGCCAGCTCGTAAATCCTGTTCACCAGCTCAATAAAGCCATCAAGAAGATACTGTCCGATATCACGAGTGACGAGATGCCTGATATAGACATACACACCGGAGATGAGCTTGAAGAGCTTGCAGAGTCGTTCATGACGATGCGTAAGGATATCAGACATTATATAGAGGAAAATGCTGCGATCTCGGCTGAGAAGGGACGTATCGATTCGGAACTGTCCCTGGCTGCCAAGATCCAGGAGAGCCTTCTGCCGAAGAACTTTGCGGAACTTGATGCACGTAATGAATTTGACATATATGCATCCATGAATCCTGCAAAAGAGGTTGGAGGCGACTTCTATGATTTCTTCATGCTCGATGATACGCATCTTGCGATCACGATAGCGGATGTGTCCGGAAAGGGTGTTCCGGCAGCTATACTGGCGATGATCACTATGATAATAGTCAGAAACACCGCACGCCAGCGGCTGTCAACAGACGAGGTACTGAAGAGGACCAATGTGACCATATGCAGCAATAACGAAGAGAACATGTTTGTGACGGTATGGTTCGGGATTCTTGATCTTGAAACGGGTGTTGTAAAAGCGACAAATGCCGGACATGAATATCCGATCATCAGAGGCGAAAACGGGCTGTTTGCGGCATTTGATGACGGAAGGCACGGAATGGCGATTGGCTCGATCGAAACTGCTTCGTACAAAGAGTATGAGTTCACTCTTGCAAAAGGGGACGCTCTTTTCCTGTATACGGACGGTATCCCCGAGGCTGCCGATCCCGACAATAACATGTTCGGAGTGGACAGAACGGTTGAAGCACTTAATCTCGTACCGAAGGCTTCAATGGAAGAACTTCTGGCCAATGTCGACAGGGCCGTTTCGGACTTCGTAAAGGATGCCGAACAGTTTGATGACATGACGATGCTATGCATTGAATATAAAGGAATCAATGCATGATCGGTATGGAAATTGTGATTGACAATGCCGAAAGTCATTGTATAATGAAATGCAGTCATGTGTCCGTAGCTCAGCTGGATAGAGCAACGGCCTTCTAAGCCGTGGGTCGGGGGTTCGAATCCCTTCGGGCACATTATGTCGTGAGGTGGCACTTGCGAAGCAAGTGACGGAGTCCTGACGACAAGGCGACGTCCGCGAAGCGGATGTTGGTTGTAGATCGGGCCAGTACCTAATAATAATGTGGCCCCGCCTAACAACATAACAATAGGACGCTCGGGCATCTGAATTCTCCTTCGGAGAATGGGCCCTCGCGGTGTAGTAAGGGATCCTCCCAATTTGCTTCGCAAATCGGGTCCCTCCTTACAACATATGGTGGGTATGGCGCAGTTGGCTAG
>JAFRIL010000010.1 GCA_017432845.1 Lachnospiraceae bacterium
GATCGCGCCCACGAAGTTCGTGTGATCCGTAACCGTCGGCATCGAGGCGCATCCGGAGATATCAACTCCCGCACCTGCTATCCCGCCGATATAAGAGCCTCCCGAGAGGATCCCCTTCTCATACGAATCCCTTATCGTCGAATATGACCTTCCGGTTATACCGCCCACGTAATCAGACGATTCGGATGAGACCTTTGCAAAATTGCCGCATGCAAGTATCGTTCCTATCTCATGAAGGCCGCACGCACCTCCGACATAGCTCTTTTTGCCCTTGACCTCACCGCGGTTGGTATCGGACCTTAGCACGCATTTGGTCCTGTAGGTTGAATTCCTCGATGCATCCTTGACACCCGTGATATCGCTCTCAAGGTCAAAATCATACTCCTGGGCCATCGTTCCCGCTATACCGCCCGTGTTGATATCGGCATATATGTATCCGGTATTGATGCAGTCGGCGACCGTCGCGTCCACACTTGTTGTGCACACATCGTTACTCTCGTCCTCAAACACCTCGGAATAATCCATATCGAGCGCACCGTCCATCGCATCGGTAAACAGCAGCATCAGCGTCTGGAACTTGTCATTTACTCCTTCAAGATCCCTGCACATCGTGTCGGTGCTGCCGTTCATCTCGGTATTCAAAAATCCCAGGTTGTCACTCATTCCCTGAATGTTGAAAACAAGGCTGTTCGTGTGCATCCTGTATTCATCGGAAAGCTCCGGTAATCTTACCGGGCCCCTGTCGGCAACATCCTTAACTATCGACCTGAAGCTCTTTCCGGCATCCCTCAGGTCTCCTGCCATCTTTTTGACATTATCGATCGAGTCTTTGGCATCGTCCTTGGCATCATCAGCCATATCATCCGCATGATCGATTATCGTTCCCGATATCGTGCGCGTGTAATCCTCCATGTCCTTGACATAGGCGCTTCCATGCTTGTTGGAATATTCTTTGTCGGCGTATTCGGTAGCCTTTACGGTGCCTTCCGCAACACCCTTTGCCTTTGCGGCAGCCTTGTACTCGGCAATCTCCTCATCCGTCTTGCCTGCAGCTGTTGCAACTGCCTCGGCAGCAGCTATATCCGCATCCGTAGGAGGATCTGATACAGTGCCGGGAACCGGGGCCGGGTCATACAAAAGCTTTACATATTCTTTTCTGTACTCCTCATCCGAATACCTGTCATATACGCTCTTATAATACGAATCATACTCTTTCGTTGCATCAACAAGGCCGCGCTTGGCAGCTTCATATTTACTCTTTTCATCGTCTGTCAGGTAATTATCAAGATCAAGATCTTCGGCTACTTCCTCGAGATCCTTTGCCGCGTCTCTAAGATCGCCACCCGCATGCGACAGGTCTGCAAGAGGCCCGTCATCTTTTGATGATTCGGACATGACATATTCTATCCTTCCGACAACCTCGTTCGTCGAACCTACGACTCCGTTTACAAAATCCTGGGTCGAGTTCGCAAGGTAACCCGTATCGTTTAATGCCTTATCCGCAAATCCCTTTATGACATTAAGTCTTGCAGATACAACATCCGACGAGGCATCGGTATCTTTTATCGTCTGATCGACGCAGTCGTGAAGGTTTGAGATCGCGGTGCTGATCTGCGCGATGATATCGGAATCAAGATCCAGTCTTATGTACGGCTCCGCCTGACCCACAATACCGCCTACATCCTTACGTCCGCAGATCTTGCCCGAATTGGAGCAGTCATGAACGTAACCCGACTGGCGTCCGACTATTCCGCCGACATTGTAGCCCACATGCTCATAGCCTACCTTGGATCTGTTCTCGCATGAACTGATCTCTCCGGTATTGTTACCCGCAACACCGCCGATATCGACCGGATTCGTTGAGGACAGGATTGATTTTTTGTTGCCCTCTTCCCTTCCGATATTGAGAAGGTTTGTGAACACTTCCTCGACCTTTATGTCGGAAATCCCCGTCTCAACTTCCTTGGTCACGGTATTTATATCCGCATCCGATATACATCCCGTAACAAGGCCCATGTTGGCACCTGTGATACCGCCCACATAATGAAGTCCCGTGATCTTGCCGGTAATGTGACATGCCGAGATCACACCCGAAGGCTCATTGATACCGGCGATCCCGCCTATGTAATCATAGCCTTCCACGTAACCGTCATACTTGCAGTTTGCGATCATACCATAGTTATCACCGACGATACCGCCTATGTTGAACGCCTTGCCGCCGGGCTTCATTACACCGATCACGTTAAGATTACGGATCACCGCAGTCTCGCGTGTGCGCGAAAAGATCCCGATATAGTTGGCTTCTTCGATAAAGGCCGCCTTGTTAATCGTATGACCCTGTCCGTCAAATACTCCGGCAAAAAGAGGTACCGGGGTGAACTTCTGCATATTGCAGTCTATATCGTTAGTCAGAACAACATACTTATCCTTCGACCACGAATCAAGCGTACAGTTTTTTACAAACTGCTCCCACTCTTCAAAGCTCCCGATCCTGATCTCGGTCATCTCGGTAATATCCATGCGCTCTACGGGAGCTGCCTTGGACTTTTCGGACTCGCCGTCTTCATGCCTGAAGATCCCCTCATCCTTTTCGGTATCTTGGGCTTCTTCTTCCGAGCCTGCACCATCACCCTCTTCGTCTTGTTCGCCCTCTGCTTCTTCGGACTTGGTGCTGATCCGTACGGTCTTGGCCGCAGTCTGCGCATCTTCTTTGGGCGCCGCAAATGCAGTCGCGGGATCGGACAGCATCATTGAAAGTGCCAGCAGTATACTTAAAATCAGAAGGGCGGGTTTATTTTTCCGGATCATGATTTTCGCCCTCCTTCTTATTATTGTATTCTTCCGATGCAGCTGCCGGCGGATCCTTAGGCAATGTATCCGACGCAGTATCTTCCGGAAGCGGGGAGTCGATATCGCCGAGCACCTCAAGGTTTGACGAGTCGATGAACGCGCTTACCTCGCCGCGGACTATCGCAGACATCGTACCGGTAACATTACCGTTGATATGTCCGGAAATCGCACCGTCAACACGAAGAAGTCCCGTTGCATTTAAGTTCTGCAGCGGCAGGTTCATGACAAACGCCGTCTTTGATATGATCGTATCTCCGACCAGAAGTATCTGCGGCAGTACGAACAGGGTGATGAATATCGATATGAGCGTTCCGACACCGAGGCACATACCTATGTTGTAGATCGCAACATCCGATGTGAGATTACCGATCGTAAGTCCTGCGAGCGCGAGCATCGGACCCGATGTAACGATCGTCGGGAATGACAGGTTCATCGTATCGATTATCGCATCCCTTCTTCCCATCGTCTCTCTAAGTTCGGTATAGCGGCTCGCGATGACGATCGCATAGTCGATATTTGCACCCATCTGAATGGACGAGACTATCAGATAACTCATGAAGAATATGTCGTTATGCATAAGGGTGGGAACCGAGAAGTTGATCCAGATACTTCCCTGTATGACAGCGATCAGAAGCACCGGCATACCCGCCGACTTGAACGTAAAGAGCAGAACGACGAGGACTGCAAGTATCGATACGATGTTGACTACGAGATTATCCCTTGCAAATGATTTTTTCAGATCGTATTCGGA
>JAFRIL010000011.1 GCA_017432845.1 Lachnospiraceae bacterium
CAGCTATGCCGACGGTACGCTTCAGTATGACTTCATCAAACTTAACAATAAGGCCGTTACACGAAGAAATACGTACGGCAAGTCGATCAGACAGTACTGGGAAGGCATGGAAGCGGTCAGCGCGAACGATGTAAGATCAGCCATGGAAGGAAAGTGGAAGGATGACTTCGAAGCTTCACCGGCCAAGGTTGCAGAGGAACTTAACGATTACATTTACATGAATGTCGTTAAAACCCAGGAGAACTGTGCGAGGATAACAGATGAGCTTGACTGGTTCATGTTCAGGAACGGTGTACGCAAGACATCGGTACCCGATGATGAAGTTGCAACGTTCGAGTGCTCGTTCGATGCGGTTTCATATGCCCGATCGAACGGATGGGAAGCAGAGGTTGACGGTGATACGTTTACCGCTACCAAGGACGGCAAGACGATAGAAGTCATCATCTCCGGTGAAAACGAAGGAAACGTCACATTCAAGGGCTTTGACAACGAAAAGCTCATGGAGGATTTCCTTGCAGAAGGCGCCGTTGAAGAAGATGAAGAAGATAAGAGCGCGGACGATGATGTCATCCCCGCAGGCGAGACAGAAGCCGAAGCCGAAGAGGCGATAGAAGAGGCGGTCGAGAAGACGAAAGAGAGCGCCAAAGAGGAAGAGGCCAAAGAGCCTGAAAAAGAAGAGACGGCCAAAGAGAGCGCAAAAGAAGAGACGGCCAAAGAGAGCGCAAAAGAAGAGAAGACCGAGGAGCTTACGAAGGAAGAAGTTGCGGCACAGGATGTTGCCGGAAAGCTCGAAGTCGACACGATAGCCGAGCTCGAATCATACTTTGCGGAAAAGATCGCAAACGTTCCGAGAGACGGCTGGGCCGAAAATGAGATAGCAAAACAGCTTGGCGGCGTTGCAAATGATATAACCAAGATATTCACCAAGCATTTTAACGCAAAAGATGTTGAAGATCTTATCAGGACGGACTATGCAAAGGTCGGAGGGGATATCGCATCCGATCCCGCCCTTGCCGATGCGGCTGACAAGATCGTAAATGCCGGCGTCGATCTGTCCGGTCTTGTAGAGAAGTATTTCGCATCACTTTCCGAAGAAGTGACTGCCGATGTCGTATCCGGAAGGCTGAATCAGGACGGCGCGGTCAAGATACTGACCGAAGCTCAGAATGACGTAGAAGGCATCGCGAAGATCTATCTTGAGGGCGTTGAAGGTGCGTTTGCAAATGTATTCGGCGATATCACCGAAGAGGATATCAAGGAATTCCTCGGCGAGGTTGACGATGCGGTAGATGTTCTCGACGAATACGGCGTTATCGACCAGAAGAGCCTCGGAATAGACGGGGTCGATCTGGAAGACCTTACCGATGCAGATGTTGAGGTTGTGATCACCCTTAACGAGATGGATCAGGATGTAATAGACGGCCTGTCGGATCTTCTCGGAGTTGATGTACAGACCATGCTCGAGCAGTACACAAAGGCACTTACCGATGCGGGTGTTATACAAAATACTCCTTCAGCCGGCGGCGCTGCGACGGTCATCGAGGAAAAGCACGAGAATGAGGCGGCCCAGTCTGCGCCCGATCCCGAGGTGATGACGGCCATAGAGCTTGAGGAAGCTCTTTCCGAGGAGGATATACAGATCCCCCAGGAGGTCATTGACCTTCTGAATGCAGCTATTGCCGAAGCACAGGCCGGTAAAACCGAGACAACCGGGTCCGAACAGACTCAGGTGTCACAGAACGGACCGGCTGATCCTTCCATAGAGAACGGAGAATTTACCGTATCGCTCGGAAAGCTTGAAAAAGCGGACGGCCAGGTACTGCTTCCGGCATATATGCTGAGGTATTTTAACTAAACACTTGCTTTTTTGTTCCAATTCGTATAATATGGTCGGGTACGGCTCGTTGGTCAAGCGGTTAAGACGCCGCCCTCTCACGGCGGAAACAGGGGTTCGATTCCCCTACGAGCTGTTTTCTACCATATGTGAACCACACACGGACAAAGAAGCCTCAGGGATTGCAGAAGCAAACCTTGGGGTTTTTTGAGCATAGAGGAACGAGATGTCAGAAGAGGTCATGACTGAACTGATACTGGATGACGGCGCGTTTTCCGCATTGTCTGAACACCAGAGTCCTGAACAGCTGTATCAGGAGCTTATTTCGCGCGTTAAAAAGTATCATCCCTCCGACGATATATCCCTCATTGAAAAAGCCTATAATCTCGCCTATATGGCGCATAAGAACCAGCTGCGCAAATCAGGCGAGCCTTATATCATCCATCCCCTTTCGGTCGCGATAATCCTCGCGGAACTCCAGCTTGACAAGGAAACGATAGTATCGGGCATACTGCACGATGTTGTCGAGGATACGATAATAACCGACGAACAGCTTCGTAACCAGTTCGGAAACTACGTAGCTCTTATCGTTGACGGCGTCACAAAGCTTGAAAAGATCACTTATAACGGGGATAAGCTCGAATACCAGGCAGAAAACCTCCGTAAGATGTTCCTGGCAATGGCCAAGGACATAAGAGTCATAATGGTCAAGCTTGCCGACAGGCTTCACAACATGCGTACGCTCCAGTACCAGCCGCCCGAGCGCCAGGTCGAGATAGCGCGTGAGACCATGGATATCTATGCGCCTCTGGCACAGCGCCTGGGTATATCGAAGATGAAGGTCGAGCTTGACGATCTGTCACTTAAATACCTTGAACCAGAGGTATATTACGATCTTGCCGACAAGATCAGCATCCGAAAATCAGAGCGTGAAAAATACGTTTCCGAGATAGTCGCCGATGTTGCAAAGCATATAAAAAATGCCGGTATTGAAGCAACGTTTGACGGCAGGGTCAAGCATTTCATGTCGATATACCGCAAGATGCTCAACCAGGATAAGACGCTTGACCAGATATATGACCTGTTTGCGGTCAGGATAATCGTCAATACGATACCCGACTGTTACGCCGCACTCGGTGTCATACATGAGATGTACAAGCCCATTCCCGGGCGTTTTAAGGATTACATCGCCATGCCCAAGCCCAATATGTACCAGAGTCTTCACACGACGCTGATCGGGCCGTCGGGCCGTCCTTTTGAGATACAGATCAGAACATATGAGATGCACAGGACTGCCGAATACGGTATCGCTGCGCACTGGAAATATAAGGAAAACGCAAACGGCAAGCGTGTCGAAGAGTCAGAAGCCGAGAAGATGAGCTGGCTGCGCCAGATCCTCGACTGGCAGGTAAACCTTTCCGATAACAAAGAGTTCCTCAATACGTTAAAATCAGACCTCGAGCTATACTCCGACACGGTATACTGTTTTACCCCTACAGGTGATGTAAAGACACTTCCCGCGGGATCCAATCCCATCGATTTCGCTTATGCGATCCATTCCGCAGTCGGTAACCGCATGATCGGTGCCCGAGTCAACGGACAGCTGGCAACGATCAACTACAAGATACAGAACGGTGACCGTATCGAGATCATAACAAGCCAGAATTCAAGAGGCCCGAGCCGTGACTGGCTCAACATCGTCAAATCCAACCAGGCCAAGACCAAGATAAATCAGTGGTTCAAAAATGAACTCAAAGATGATAATATCCAGAAGGGCAAAGAACTGCTCCTGGCATTTTGCAAGAACAATTCCGTTGATCCTGCCAAGATAATGATCCCTCAGTACATGAACGCGATCATGCAGAAGTACGGATTCCGCGACTGGGATGCGGTAAATGCCGCAGTCGGCCACGGCGGTCTTCGCGAAGGACAGATAATCAACAGGATGAAGGAACTCTACGACAAGGATCATCCGCATATCATGTCCGATGAAGAGATCGTGGAGGATGTGAATGAGCAGGCAAGCCACAGAAGGCTTACGGTCAAGCGCAGCGGCGGTGTTGCGGTACAGGGAACGGATGACCTGGCGGTGCGGTTTTCCAAGTGTTGCAGCCCGATCCCGGGAGACGAGATAGTAGGGTATGTAACGCGGGGCCGAGGCGTTTCGATACACAGGACGGACTGCGTCAATATCATGGTGCTTCCGGAAGACGAAAGGTCCCGTCTCATCGAAGCCGTATGGGAGCAGGAAGAGTCGGAATCCGAAGGAAAATACGAGACGGGCATCAAGATGTACGCCCAGGACCGTCACGGTCTTCTTATGGATGTGACGCGTTTTCTTGCGGATAAGGGCGTCTCTATCCTCAACATGAACGTCA
>JAFRIL010000090.1 GCA_017432845.1 Lachnospiraceae bacterium
GCTGTTAAACGAGGCGGTAAGACGCAAAAAGGGCGAGGTGGTCTCCGAAGAAGAGACGGTGACGGTCGATCTTGACATTGATGCGTTCATTCCCGATACATACATCAGCAGTGAGGAACAAAAGATCGATGTGTATAAACGCATATCATGTATTTCATCCGAGGAAGAAAAGAACGATATGACGGATGAGCTGACCGACAGGTTCGGCCATATTCCCGCACCGGTTTCCAATCTCCTGGAAGTGGCATACCTTCGGACTATGGCACGTACTGTCTTTGTTACGGACATCACGCAGAAACCAGCCGGGATAGAGTTCAAGGTAAAGAGCGACGCAGCCTTTGATCCTCTGTCCATAGGGCCGTTCGTTGCACGGTATAAGGGCAGGTTAAAGCTTATCACCGGAGGACATCCGCTCTTTTTATTAAGGCAGGATCCGGGAAGATCGCAGACGCTTGGCGTATGTATGAAACTGTGTGAGGATATGAAAGCGCTATTGTAGTTACCGATTTTTAATGCTATAATCGTTGCGGTTACGTGTATTACGGATTGACCCGGAATAAAATATAAAGAAAGGATGAATAGTTATGTCATTAGTTACCACAACCGAAATGTTCAAGAAAGCATATGACGGCGGATATGCAGTAGGTGCTTTCAATGTTAACAACATGGAGATCGTTCAGGGTATCACTGAAGCAGCAGGCGAGCTCAAGAGCCCCGTTATCCTTCAGGTATCAAAGGGTGCCCGTGCCTATGCCAACCATACATATCTTGTAAAGCTGGTGGAGGCAGCCGTTGAGGAGAATCCTGAGATCCCTATAGCTCTTCACCTTGATCACGGTGATACATTTGAGCTTTGTAAATCATGTATCGACGGTGGATTCACTTCCGTAATGATCGATGCTTCATCAAAATCATTCGAAGACAATATTGCTCTTACCAAGCAGGTTGTTGAGTATGCTCATGCTAACGGAGTTGTTGTCGAGGCTGAGCTCGGAACACTTGCAGGTATCGAGGACGAGGTTGTCGTTGAGGCAGGTAAGGAAAGTTACACACGTCCCGAAGAGGTTGAGGAGTTTGTTGACAAGACAGGTTGTGATTCACTTGCGATCGCTATCGGAACAAGCCATGGCGCATACAAGTTCACGGCTGAACAGTGTACGAGAAATGCAGACGGTATCCTTGTTCCCCCTCCGCTTCGTTTCGACGTTCTCGAGGAGTGCATCAAGAGACTTCCCGGATTCCCGATCGTTCTTCACGGTTCATCATCGGTTCCTCAGGAATTCGTTAAGATGGTCAACCAGTACGGCGGAAACATGCCCGATGCGGTAGGTATCCCCGAGGAGCAGCTCCGTCAGGCAGCTAAGCTTGCCGTATGTAAGATCAATATCGATTCCGATATCCGTCTTGCAATGACAGGTAACATCAGAAAGTACTTCGCTGAGCATCCTGATCACTTCGATCCCAGACAGTACTTAAAGCCCGCTCGTCAGGCTGTTAAGGACATGGTCGCACACAAGATCGTTAACGTGCTCGGTTCTGACGGCAAGGCCTGATAGCATACAGGCAGTTGCTATAACAATAACGCCTCTTCCTGTCGGAAGGGGCGTTTATTTTCTGTTCTTTTTTGCCAGATACGTATCGATCAGGGCACATATGTAAGTCCGCATGTAGAAAACGAAGCGTTCGGAGAATGTGTAGGAAAGGTACTTGCCTCCCTGTCTGAAAGCCCGTATCTTGGCCGCCACTATCTTTTTCTGATCCACACGGCTCAGGCCCCCGTCCTTCTGTCTGTAGGCGGTGCCGTATCCTCCGGAGAAAAGGAACGGACACTTTGACAAAAGCTTCAGTGACAGATCCCAGTCCTCAAACAGCTTCATGTCATGGACGTATCCGCCGACTTCGATGTATGCTGACAGAGGGAAACAAAAATCCCTTGCAACGTGTATACCGATAGTCTGGGTAACGGTTCTGAAACGGAAATCCTTCTGCAGATCAAGAAGTGTCATGTCACAGGCCACGTTTCCGTCCTCATCGGTCAGAACGGTCTGGGAAAACGCACATGCCGGGGTCGAAGAGGCGTTGATCTTTGCCATCTCCCGCGACAGTTTTTTATCATCATAGTAAAAATCATCCGCATCAAGTGTTGTGACGTATTCTGATCTGCATGAGCGGATAGCGGTATCTCTTGCATATGAGACTCCGCGATTTACATCGGCAAGCATCAGACGTATACGGCTGTCCTGTCCGGCATATTTATCGAGAAGCTGCCTTGATCCGTCGGTTGAACAGTCATCATATATAACGATCTCCTCAAGCGGATAGTCCTGCGACAGCACACTGTCAAGGCATTTGGGGAGGAACCGTGCGTTGTTGAAATTGGGTATTACGACGGAAAGAGTTTTCATACAGCCATTCTATCAAGGTTTGATAAGACATGCAATTTATAGTATAATTTGGTATCTTATGGAACTTATCAGAAAGTTTAATTACATATTTGACACGAAAAGGAAAATACAGTCCGTCTTCTTATGCATCGGACTGTTTATCGGTGCGCTCCTCGAGCTTGCCGGAGTATCCCTTATCGCCCAGCTTGTAGGACTCATAGAAAATCCTTCGGGCATCAGGCAAAGCGGCTGGATGAGCCGACTGTATGATATGACAAAAGCCTCATCCGACAGGCAGTTCTTCCTGTATGTATGTCTTGTGATGATCGGGGTATATCTGTTCAAGAACATCTATCTTACGGTGATGGGATATGTCAAATACACTTTCATCTATAACAACCAGTTAAAGCTTTCGGGAAGGCTTATCGACTGCTATCTGAAAAAGCCCTACACATATCACCTCGACAAGAACTCCGCTGAGATGATACGTTCGATAATGCTTGACAGCGAACGGTTTTTCCAGATGCTTCTCACCATGTTCTCCGTTTTTTCCGAGGTCATGGTCTCCGCGCTTTTGTGTATCTACCTGCTTATAGTTGACTGGATGATAACGGTATCCGTCGTACTGATACTGCTTGTATTTTCCGGTCTGTATCTTCTCATATTCCACGGAAGGACCAAGGAAAACGGCAAGATCTCACAGTACAATGACGGTAAGATGCATCAGGCGATCAACCAGGCCCTCGGTGCCGTCAAGGATATCAAGATCCTACACCGTGAGAAGTTCTTTGTTAACGCGTTTACGAAACGCGGAGCGAGAAAATACACCGCGGTAAGAAACAATGAGATACTGGGTCAGATCCCCGCATATCTTATAGAGACGGTCTGTGTCGGAGCGATCCTTTTGGTACTCGTTGTAAAACTGTACAACGGGCAGGATCTTAACGACATGATACCGCAGCTTGCCGCATTTGCGATGGCAGCGTTCAAGCTTCTGCCTTCGGTCGGAAAAGTTGACAATTACCTTAACCTTATCGTATTCCTGAAGCCTTCTGCGGACCTAATATACAGGGATATCAAAGAGACCGAGGACATGCTCGGTGTTATGGGAAGCGATGAGGAAGGAGATGCACGGCACGCGGATTCTATCAGGATCGAAAATGTCAGTTATACATACCCCAACTCAACAACAGAGGTATTGCATGATGTCTCGTTTGAGATTCCCGACGGTGCGTCTGTCGGATTCATAGGACCTTCCGGAGCCGGCAAGACGACGATAGCCGATATCATTCTCGGAATACTGACTCCTGATAAAGGAAGGGTGATGTACGGCGACATGAACGTGCATGAGCATCCGCTTAAGTGGTCGAAGAAGCTTGCCTACATACCTCAGGCTATCTTTCTGGCAGACGAGTCCGTAAGGAGCAATGTTGCCTTCGGCATCAATGAGGATGAGATAGATGATACACAGGTATGGAAGGCTCTTGAGGAAGCGCAGCTGGATGAGTTTGTCAGATCACTTCCCGAAGGGCTTGACACCATGGTCGGCGAGAGGGGTGTAAGGCTCTCGGGCGGACAAAGACAGAGGATAGGTATCGCAAGGGCCCTTTACGGAGATCCGGAGATACTGGTTCTTGATGAGGCAACGGCAGCGCTCGATTCCGAGACCGAGGCGGCAGTCATGGAAGCGATCGACCGGTTCCGCGGACGAAAGACAATGCTTATCATTGCCCACAGACTTACCACGATCAAAAACTGCAGGATCGTATTCAAGGTCGGCGACAGGAAGGTTATTGATTACACGAGACAGTTCAGGGAAGAGAACGGCTGATGGATTATAAACTGAGCGTTATCTTCATAACATACAATCACGGTCCTTACGTTGAAAAAGCTTTAAGGAGCGTTCTGGCTCAGGAGACCGATTTTCCCTTTGAGGTCGTTATCGGTGATGACCATTCGACGGATGAAACTGGAGAGATACTAAAAAGGATCGCCAAAGAATATCCGTGCCATGAAGCAGCGGGCCCGGGCGATAAACAGATAAGACTATTTATCCGCGAGCAGAACACGGGCAAGCGGCCGACACTTAACGTATACGAGACAACAAAAAGATGTAACGGTACCTATCTTGCATATCTTGAAGGCGATGATTACTGGACGGATGTGCACAAACTTCAGAAACAAGTAGACATCTTAGAGGCTCATCCCGAATACATGGCCGTAACCCATTCCCTTGAGATGGTCGATGAGAACGGGGAGAAGATTACCGATCCGCAGGTACTGTCAGTCGGAGATCTGTATGACTGGAAAGGGATATACACGTACGATGATTTTTGCCACAGCGGCAGATGGCCCGGCCATTATGCCACTGTTGTCAGCCGTAACATATATAAAGAAGAAAAATATGATTACACGATACTGCACCGGGCAAGTGATTTTACGGATGATGCGATGATACTGCTGTTTCTGCTGATGCAGGGCAATATCTACCGCATGGATGATGTGATGAGTGCCTGGAGGTATGTCAAAAAAAGCGGCGGATCAAACTGGAACTCGATAGCGATAAGGCGCGACATCGCAAGAGATGACTGCTATCTGTCCAAAACGGTCATGCAGTGGATCGAGCAGTACAGGACGCTCGGACCATACAGCAGGAAGCGGTGTATCGATGATTTCGGGCTGGCCCTGAAAGAATATCTCAAAAGGCCGAATAAGACGAACAGGCAGTTCCTTACCGATATGTATGAGTACGGTATCACGCATGTCGTGATGAAGGATCAAAAGACTACGCTGTTGCATTTTGCGGTCCGTTTTATCTTGAGCAGGATGGGATTTGTAAAGCTATGAGAATTAATGTAATAAGATCTTCAATGCCTCCGTTTGAGGAGTATATGGAAACCATAAGGCCGTTGTGGGATTCGGTGTGGCTTACCAACATGGGCAAGCTTCATAACGAACTGGCAACGCAGCTTGAGAAATATCTTGAAGTCAGTAATGTCTCTTTATTTGTGAACGGACATATGGCACTGGAGATGGTGCTTCAGGCGATGGATCTGTCGGGAGAGGTCATAACGACACCGTTCACGTTCGCATCAACGACACACGCGATAGTAAGGAACGGACTGACTCCGGTATTTTGTGATATCGATCCTGATGATTATACGATCGATGCATCAAAGATAGAGTCTCTTATAACCGATAAGACATGCGCGATAGTTCCGGTGCACGTGTATGGGTGTATATGCGATGTTGAGGCGATAGAGGCCATAGCCAAAAAGCACGGTCTGAAGGTCATCTACGATGCGGCTCATGCTTTCGCCGTAAAGTATAAAGGCAGGGGAGTCGGAAACTTCGGGGATGCTTCGATGTTCAGCTTCCATGCAACGAAGGTGTACCATACGGTGGAAGGCGGAGCGATAACCACAGATGATAAGGATCTTATGGACAGACTGTGGAAGCTCAAGGATTTCGGTATCAGGGATGAAGAGGTCGTGGACGGCATCGGCGCCAACGCAAAGATGAATGAATTCTGTGCCGCAATGGGTCTTTGTAACTTAAGACATATCGATGAAGAGATAGAAAAACGAAGACTTGTGTTTGAAAGATATATGGACAGACTGTCGGGTACGGAAGGTATCGCACTTATGAAGCCGCAGAAGGATGTGACTCCGAACTATGCGTATTACCCGATAGTTGTCGACGAGAAAAAGTTTGGCTCAAACAGGCAGGTGATAATAGACAGCCTCGCCAAAGAGGATATCCACGTCAGGAAGTATTTTTATCCTCTTACAAGTGACATGGACTGCTATAAGGGAAGGTTTGACAGCAGTCTCACACCGGTAGCAAAATGGACTGCCGACAGAGCAATCACTCTTCCTATGAGCGCAAGTCTTTCGCTCGATGATGTTGACAGGATATGTGAGATCGTAAGGTCATGCAGAGGATGACGGTACATTGATCATAGTAAGGTTTACTTCGGGTCTGGGTAACCAGATGTTTCAATATAATCTGTATTCGCTTCTTCGCAAAAAGTATCCCGGCACGCAGGTTAAGGCGGATATTTCGTGGTTTTACACGAATGATGAGCATCACGGCTTTGAGCTTTGCAGGATATTTGAAGGTGTAAATGGGTCGGATTTCTTTCTTGATAAGGCAACGACCAAAGAGATTTTCAATGTGTCTGGCCAGGTCCCGACGCCTTTTTCCGGACCTTTTGCAAAAACGGTCAAATACCTTCTCGGCCCGGTGAACAGGAAACTGCGCGAGTCAGGAAGGCCGGGCAGGTGCGGCATCACACTTGACCAGTTTGAGAAAAAGTTTGACTATGATACCGTAGTTAATATAGATCCTGAAAAAAATCATTACATATTCGGATTCTTCATAGAAGAGGCTTATTACCGGGACAGGATGAGCATCCTGAAAAATGAGCTCGTATTTCCGGAAATGACAGGAGAATGTGCCGCACTTGCTGCCAAAATGGAGGAGACCGAGTCGGTATCGGTCCACGTAAGGCGGGGAGATTACCTGTCAAATACCTATGCCGGAAGATTTCTGTGCCTTGACAGAAGTTATTATGAGCCGGCGGTAAATATCATAAGGCAGAAAATGAGAGATCCGAAGTTTTTCATCTTTTCGGAAGATGCGGATTTTGTGGAAAAAGAGTTTGCATGGCTTTCCGACAAGACGATTGTCAACATCAACAGCGGAAATGACAGCTACAGGGATATGCAGCTCATGACAAAATGCAAAGCGAACATAATCGCCAATTCCACATTCAGCCAGTGGGCATCGATACTTAACGAAAACAGTGACCACATCACTATATATCCTGCACAGTATATGTCCGATGAAGATACGGAGGAGCGCACGCTTTCCGGATGGATAAGGGTTCCGGGAGGCAGCAGATGACACCGTTTGTCTGGCTTATGATAATAATAGCGGCTCTTGTTGCCGAGTTTATCAGGATCGAGCTGTACGGGGCTTGTGCGGCTGTGGGATCCTTGGCAGGACTTATAGCATGCATTGCGGGACTGGCAAATATCTGGCAGATAGCGATCGCGCTGGTCATAACGGTTGCCCTGATCGTCCTAATAAGGCCCGTAGGAATGAAATACGTCATGAGGGCAAGACGTGAAAAGGAACTCCTCGGTCTTGAAGGGTGCGATGCCATAGTAACGTGCAGGATAAATAATGCAGAGAACTCCGGTGTTGTCAGGATAGGCGGCAGGAACTGGTCTGCAAGGAGCAACAGACCTAATGCCGTAATTAAGGAAGGAGAAGTCGTTACCGTCATCGCGATGCGCGGTGAAGTGGCGTACGTTGATATAAAACGACAGAAAGGGAATATAAGATGAGCTTAAAGGGAAGAGATTTTCTGACATTAAAGGATTTTACGAAGGAGGAGATCGAGGAGTTTCTCGATCTTGCCGCGGAGCTTAAGGATAAGAAGAAGAAAGGCATTTTTGACAGACAGTATCCCGGAAAGAACGTGGCTCTTATTTTTGAGAAAACGAGTACAAGAACACGCTGCTCGTTCGAGGTTGCGGCTCACGACATGGGAATGGGTTCGACATTTCTCGATCCGTCTGCTTCGCAGATCGGCAAGAAGGAAAGCATCGCCGATACCGCTTGTGTTCTTTCGCGTATGTATGACGGGATAGAGTACAGGGGATTTGACCAGTCGATCGTGGAGGAACTGGCCAAGTATGCCGAGGTTCCGGTATGGAACGGCCTCACGAATGAGTATCACCCGACGCAGATGCTTGCGGATCTTCTTACCATAAGAGAACACCTGGGCTCCATCGAAGGAAGAAAGCTTGTTTACATGGGAGATGCCCGCTATAACATGGGCAATTCCCTTATGATAGCGTGCACCAAGATGGGAATGCATTTTGTTGCGGCGACAACGAGAAAGTATTTCCCGAACGCAAAGCTTACCGAGCAGTGCCGCGAATTTGCTAAGATATCGGGCGGCTCCGTGACATTTGAGGAAGATCCTTACAAGGCCGCAGACGGTGCCGATATCGTATATACCGACGTATGGGTATCCATGGGTGAGCCTGACGAAGTGTGGGAGGAGAGGATTCGTGACCTGACTCCCTACAAAGTGACAATGGATATAATGAACCATGCCAAAAAGGATGCGATATTCCTTCACTGCCTGCCTGCATTCCATGATCGCAAGACAGTTATCGGACGTGAGATGGGAGAGCGGTTCGGGATCGCCGACATGGAGGTCACCGACGAAGTCTTCAGGAAGTATTCAAACGTGGTATTTGATGAGGCCGAAAATCGCATGCATACGATAAAGGCCGTGATGGCAGCTACTCTGGGATAATATGGTATGAACACTGAACTCATCGATTATCTGAAGACACTTGCAAAAAGGGAACTGTTCTTTGTCAGTGTTGCAAATCTGTTCTTTTCGGCAGTGATAATCGTGTGCGGAGCGATCACGCTACGGACCGAGGCCACACCGCTGATGTATTCGATAATGTTTGCATGCGCAACTGCTGTTCTGGCGCTGAACGCTTATAAATGCTTCAGACGCAGATCAAAGAACGGGTGGGTATTTGCAGCCCTTGCCGTAGTGTTCGCGCTCATAACCGGGATATGCCTTTATGCGCTTTTCGGAGGAATAGAATGAACAGGCCTGATGTTGTTTTGTGCGGAGCCAATTCATACGAGCAGAAATACTATTTTAACGAGGATTTCAAAAAGCTTCCCGAATCCATAAAGGATGAGCTTCATATCATATGCGTGCTCTTTACCGAGGAAGTCGGAGGAGTGTTCATGATAGGCTTTGATGAGGAGAAGTCGCTTGTACTCGTAACCGATGCGGATGAGGGCGACCTTCTGTATGATGAGATAGGTGCCGGACTTCTCGTCAAGGAAGTGACCAAGCGCAAACAGGATCTGTTCGAGTCACTTGAGATGTTTTATAAAACTTTTATATTGGGAGAAGAATATGTTACTGGTTCTTGATGTAGGAAACACAAATATCACTTGCGGGATTTATGACGGCGCGAATCTTACGACCACGTTCAGACTGATGAGCAAGACTCCGAGAACATCGGATGAGTTCGGGATGACGATATGCTCCGTCGCGGAAAGGTGCGGGGCAGATGTTGCCGCTATCGACGGTGCCATAATCGCATCGGTTGTTCCGGATGTGATGCATTCGCTGATAGCCGGTGTGAAGAAGTATCTGAATATCAATCCTCTGGTCGTGGGACCCGGGGTTAAGACAGGCATCAATATCGATACGCCTAATCCGAAGGAGATCGGACCCGACAGGATAGTTGATGCCGTGGCGGCATATGAGCTTTACGGCGGCCCGATACTCGTGCTGGATTTCGGTACGGCCACAACATACGATCTTGTTTCGGAAGACGGCAGCTTCAAGGCAGGCATTACGGCGCCCGGAGTCAGGATAAGTGCGCAGGCTCTCTGGACCGGAACAGCCAAGCTTCCGGAGATCGAGATCGCGATGCCCAGATCCATCCTTGCGACCGATACGATATGGTCGATGCAGGCAGGACTGATGTACGGCCAGATCGGCCAGACCGAGTACATAATCAAACAGGTCAAAAAAGAGACGGGTCTTGATGAACTCAAAGTTGTCGCAACAGGAGGTCTCGGCCGTCTTATCAGTAATGAGACCGACATGATAGACGAATATAACAGTGATCTGACACTTGAAGGATTAAGACTGATATATGCTAAAAATAGGTAGCGTTGCACTTCCTAATAAATGGATTCTCGCACCGATGGCAGGGGTATGTGACCTGCCATTTCGCGTGTTGTGCCACGAATCGGGTGCCGGAATGTGCTGTATGGAGATGATAAGCGCCAAGGCCATATACTACCGTAACAAGGCTACGGAAGAAATGATGGCGATAGATCCGTCGGAAGGTGCAGTCTCACTTCAGCTGTTCGGATCGGACCCTGTGATCATGGCGCAGATGGCCCAAAAGATCGAAGAGCGCCCGTTTGCGATCCTTGATATAAACATGGGCTGTCCGGTCCCAAAGGTCGTTAACAACGGCGAGGGTTCGGCACTTATGAAGGACCCCGCACTTGCGGGAAAAATCATACGATCGGTCTCATCGGCCATAAGTAAGCCGGTGACGATAAAGATAAGAAAAGGATTTGACGATGATCACGTTAATGCCGCCCAGATCGCAAGGATAGCCGAGGAGAACGGAGCCGCAGCCGTAGCGGTACACGGAAGGACAAGGCAGCAGTTTTACTATGGCAGGGCAGATTGGGAGATCATACGCCGGGTTAAGGAAGCAGTCTCGATCCCGGTCATCGGAAACGGAGATGTCGACTCATATGAGAGTGCATGCGATATGATCGAACAGACGGGATGCGACGGCGTTATGATAGGACGGGCGTCTCAGGGCAATCCCTGGATATTTGAAGAGCTTCGTGCCAAAGAGGCCGGGAGAGACTGGGTAAAGCCTGATAAGGAAACGGTTGCGCAGATGATCCTTCGCCATGCCGAAATGCTTATCGAATGTAAAGGCGAGTACATCGGGTCACGCGAGATGCGAAAACATGCCGCATGGTATACAAAAGGGTATGCCGGATCGTCCGCATTCAGAGGGAAACTTAACGAGGTTGAAACACTGGATGAATTAAGACATATAATGGATGTTTTTCTGGCCCGGTAAGAGTTGATAAAGTTTGTTGACGACAGTAAATGCTTGCGATATAATGCGTTTATTGTTTAAATGACGATCCTAAATAATTATGAAGGGATGGGTTGTACCATGGAAGAAAAAAAGAATCTGATGTCTTATGAAAAGCTTCGTGAACTTGAGGCTGAACGCGATGAGAGGAAGGAAGTCATCAGAGCCGAGATAGCACAGAAGATCAAGGAAGCCCGCGAGCAGGGAGACCTTTCCGAGAATGCCGAGTATGATGCGGCCAAGGACGAACAGAGGGAGAACGAACTTCGTATAGAAGAGATCGAGTCTATCCTTAAGAATGCGGAAGTATACCTTGAGGAGGATGTGGCTAAGGATGCGGTAGGCCTTGGAAGCACCGTGACTCTTCTCGATATTGAATATAATGAAGAAGTAGTGTATAAGATCGTAGGATCAACGGAAGTTGACAGCCTTAACGGCAAGATCTCAAATGAATCCCCTGTCGGAAAAGCGATCGTCGGTGCCAAGAAGGGTGCAACGATAACCGTTGACACACCTGCCGGTCAGATTAAGTACAAGATCGTCAAGGTTGAAAAGCCCGCCGGAGCCAAGGGTTCCAAGAGCGCAAAGAAGATCGAGGAAAAGGCTCCTGCCAAAACAGCGGCAAAGAGCGCAACAAAGACTGCAGCAAAGTCTTCATCAGCCAAGACTACCACAAAGAAGAAGGCAGATAAATAATGGGAAATCCGAATCCTGATAAGAACGGCAAGGAACCGGATCTTAATCAGATACTGAAGAATAAAAGAGAGAAACTCGCCAACCTGCAGGCGGCAGGCAAGGATCCGTTCGTCATAACAAAGTATGACCAGACCGATCACACGGCTGACGCCAAAGCAGCTTTTGAGGAGCTTGAAAAGAAGGGCGACATTGAAAATGCCGAACCGATCAATGTAAGCATTGCCGGACGTATCATGCTCAAGCGTGTTATGGGCAAGGCTTCATTCATGAACGTAAAGGATCTTAAGGGAGACCTTCAGGTATATGTCTCAAGGGATTCGCTTGGGGATGATCCTTATGCCGAGTTCAAGAAGTTTGAACCCGGAGATATCGTCGGCGTTAAGGGTTATATGTTCAGGACACAGATGGGTGAAGTATCTGTTCATGCTTCATCTGTAGTACTTCTGTCCAAGAACCTTCAGCCGCTTCCCGAGAAGTTCCACGGACTGACAAATACTGATATGCGTTACCGTCAGAGATATGTCGACCTGATAATGAATGATACTTCGAGAGACACTTTCATCAAGAGATCGAAGATCATATCAACGATACGTAAGTATCTTGACGGACAGGGATTCATGGAAGTCGAGACCCCGATGCTTGTGGCAAATGCCGGAGGAGCAGCGGCGCGCCCGTTCATGACCCATTTTAATGCACTTGATGAGAATCTCAATCTTCGTATTTCACTTGAACTGTATCTTAAGAGGCTGATCGTCGGAGGCCTTGAAAGAGTATATGAGATAGGCCGCGTATTCAGAAATGAAGGACTTGATACAAGGCACAATCCCGAGTTCACACTCATGGAACTGTATCAGGCTTACACGGATTACAACGGAATGATGGATCTTACCGAGAACATGTTCCGCTATGTTGCCGAGGAAGTTCTTGGCACTACGAAGTTTACTTACGGTGACATTGAACTTGATTTCGGAAAGCCGTTTGAGCGTATAACCATGATAGGTGCGATCAAAAAGTATACCGGGATCGATTTTGACGAAGTGCCTGATACGGAAGCTGCCAAAAAGCTTGCCGATGAAAAGGATATCCATTACGAGCCGTATCACAAGAAGGGTGATATCATCAGCATGTTCTTTGAGGAGTTCGTTGAGGAAAAGCTCATCCAGCCTACGTTTGTCATCGATCATCCGGTTGAGATATCTCCTCTTACCAAGAGAAAACCCGACAGGCCGGATCTTGTTGAAAGATTTGAACTGTTCATCAATACATGGGAGATGTGTAACGCATATTCCGAGCTTAACGATCCGATCGATCAGAGAGAGAGGTTTAAAGCGCAGGATGCTGCTGCGGCAGCGGGCGACGAGGAAGCCAATCACACAGATGAGGATTTCCTTAATGCGCTTGAGATCGGAATGCCTCCGACAGGCGGTATCGGATACGGTATAGACAGGCTTACGATGCTGCTTACGAACAGTCCCGCCATTCGTGACGTTCTGCTCTTCCCGACTCTCAAGAGCTTGAGCTAAAGAAACTCAGTAAAATCAATGGTTTGCGGCACTTCGGTGGCTTGAAAGTAACACAAAAGTCACACATTTTTCAAACCCTATGAATACGGATTAACACGGATTTACAGGGCGTACCGGATAATCAATCGAATATTTTGCAAAATCAAGGACACTTTCTAAAAGAGAAATCTTTTGAGAGTGTCCTTTTTGTTATGGTCAAAAATTATTACAAGGAGGAAGTGCCATGA
>JAFRIL010000091.1 GCA_017432845.1 Lachnospiraceae bacterium
GGCTGAGGCCGATGAGCTTATGGAGGCCATGGACGGGAACGAGGACAGGCAGAGCTTTGTCAAGGTTGAGAGCTATGCATATCCCGGAACCAAGATCACCATCAGCGAGACGAGTATCGTTCTTAGTAAGCCCGTTCAGCACGGCAAGTTTGTAAGAGAAGGCGCAGACATTAGAGTCAAGGGATTCTGATATGATCACACCGATAGAGAACAACAATATGGTCGTTCGTGCCATGGATTATCAGAGTGTCAGGACGAATGAGCTTGAGCATCCTCACACCCAGCATATGATCATCCAGGATGATATAGACAGGAACGAGGATTCGAACGTAAATACCGTCCATGAGAAGGATAATGCCGACAAGTCCGGAACGGATCACGACGCCCGGGAAGAAGGCAGGAACAAGTATTTTTCCACGAGAAGGACCAAGAAGAAGGACGAAGTCCCCGAAGAGGGAAAGGTCATCGCTTTGCGGCCCGGCGGGTTCAACATAACCATCTAGGAGGAGAAGATGTCACCCATGGAAATAGCACTCCTTGTAATAGGAGTGATTATTTTTGTCATAAGTTTCCTCATGCCGGAAGTTCCCATGAGAAAATCCGACAGGGAGCTCGAGGCCGAGCAGAAGGAAGCGCGCCGTCTGGTCGAAGCCGAAGTTGATACTATGCGTCTTCGCGTAGGTGAGGCAACGAGTGAGACGGTAGGTTTCGCGGTCGACAAGGCCGAAAGATCGCTCGAGAAGGTTTCGAACGAGAAGATCATGGCTGTCGGTGAATATGCCGAAACGGTTCTCGAAGAGATAAATAAAAATCACCAGGAAGTCATGTTCTTATATGACATGCTCAAGGACAAGCAGACGGATCTTTCCAACACCATAAGGGAAGCCGATGCTGCTGCAAGCAAGATAGAGGGCCTGTCGCATTCGGCAATGGATGCTTCGGAAACACTGCTTCGCGGTATGAGCGTTGCATCCGTATCCCAAAAGGGACTGACGAACGAGCAGAAATCGGTATTTGATGACCTTGTCATTCCCGATGCGCAGCCGGTTGTATTTAAGAATGAGCAGAAAAATGTTGCAAACACTGCGACTGCGACAGTTGACCGCACCGGTCAGGGCCAGGCGGGCGCACCTGCACAGGCAAGCGCACCGGTAAGCGCTCCTGCGGCCAAAGCAAGGGGCAAGGCACTTACCCAGTCAAAGATCGAGGCACAGCTTCTCGGCATAAAAGGGCCGGAAGATGCGATCGCAAAGGCCATTACCGCCGATGCTCCCGCACCCGTCAAGGAGAAGGTCGTGTATGACATCCTTTCGGGCGGTGCATATAAGGAAGGAAATATCGTCGGAGTATCAGCTCCCGCCCAGGGAGCAGCCACTGCCGCCGATTTTGAGGCAATGTCGGTCAAGACCGAAGCGCCTGCAAACAACAACGATAAGATACTCGCGATGGCAAACCAGGGGCTTGATACGATCCAGATCGCCAAGACACTTGGCCTTGGTGTCGGTGAGGTCAAGCTTGTATTGGATCTGTTCAAATGATCCGTAAATATTTATTTCAGGAAAAATCATGAAACTAAAGTTCTACCTTCGGGGTTTGGGAATAGGAATAGCCATAACCGCTCTTGTGATGGGTCTTGCCCTCGGAAACCGGCCAAAAGAGAAGCTGACCGATGAGGAGATAAGACAGAGAGCCGAGCAGCTTGGAATGGTCGATGAGGACAGGACACTTGTGTCCGCCACATCAACATCGACGGCCACACCGACCGCAACTCCTACGGCCACACCGACGGCTACGCCTACACCAACAAAGACACCAACGCCGACGCCCACACCAACAAAGACACCGACGCCGACGCCCACACCAACGAAGACACCGACGCCGACGCCTACACCAACAAAGACACCAATGCCGACGCCTACACCAACAAAGACACCGACGCCGACGCCTACAAAGACACCGACGCCGACGCCTACACCAACGAAGACACCGACGCTGACGCCTACACCAACAAAGACACCAACACCGACGCCGACACCTACTCCTACGAAGACACCGACGCCGACACCTACACCTACGAAGACACCAACACCGACACCGACCCAGGCTCCGCCGAAGGGTACAGGGTCCGGTGCAACGATAACTGTTTCAAAGGGAAGCGGCTCGGAAACCGTCAGCAACCAGTTGAAGACCGCAGGCGTTATTTCAAATGCCTCCGAGTTCAATGCATATCTGTGTGCGCACGGTTATGACAGAAAGATCAACACGGGAGCACATGTTATACCTGCAGGTGCTGATTTCGAACAGATCGCTAAGATACTGACCGGAAGATGAATAAGCCCGGTCACATATGATCATGACATTTGACGAGTACATAAAACATTACACCGATACGAAGAGCATGCTTTTGTATTTGGCGCTTGCCCTCGCTTTTTCGGTGATCTGCGTATTCTATATCCTGATGGTCGTCAGCATTTCAGCAAGATTTGTTGACAGGTCGGAACGCAAACAATTCTATTATGAGAAGGCACATAATACCATCCAGCGGTTTTACGAGATGGTATTTGCAGGTGCATCCATTCTTTCGTTCCTGGCGGTATACTATATCATCGACAGGTTCGTGCCGGATTCATCGGCATTTCGAGAATTCTGGGATGACTGGAAGGATTTTTTGCTCCTGTTTCTCATCCTCTTATCCATAGTGGTAAACAACATAATTGACAGGCTGCTCATACCGCTCAAGAAGGTGACAAAGAACGACCGCGGGAGTGTAAGGCTTCTGGGCATGGTATACGTGCTGCTCATATTCATGTATATCAAGTTCATATACGAAAATGATAATTACGACGGCTTTATAATGTATTTCCTCGGACTCATGATCGGACGTTTCGTCTATTTTGACGTTTCGTTCCGGGAAAGCATCCAGACGTTCCTTGAATCCATGAAGAACTTCCCGATACTGATACTCGGGCTTGCATATACGGCATTTATGGCATATATCGGGTTCGGTTCCGGGTACCTTCTTATAGGGAACGGGGTTCTGGTCTCAACGTTCATAGCGCACATCTACATGATCGTTGCGATATTTTTGATCCACCACAGCCATTTCATGTATATCTTCGCAAGAAAGCCCAAGACGGTCCATGCCGTGCCGAAGTATTACGAAGATGTGGAATATGATGATCCGGAATATTATGATGATGCGGATTATGATGAGCCGCAATACGGAGGATCGGATTATGATGACGCGGAGTATGACGAGGGGGAAAATGACGACCTTGAATACTTCGATCCTGATGAATACTGATATTTTCGGACCTTGAAGTTTTATGAAAAATATCTGGACCATTTTGGAATCATGATGCGTCATATATAGTAAAAGGGATAAAAATACCCTTTCAGGTACCAAAAACAGTCACATGAACAAATAAATGTAATTTTTTATCAAAAAAGTGTTGCATTTACCCATAAGATGTGACATAATGTGTTTAACCGAAGGAATATGTATTTTTTGCGCAAAGAATGCATTTTTTAACAGGAGGTCAGTTATGAAGAACAAGAGATTGATAGCCGTTTTAGCAGCAGCAGGCGTGCTGGTTGTCGGAGTGGTTGCATATTTCGGCCTCAAGGGCGGACATGCAAGCGGACTTCTTGAGGAAGACGCTTTCCGTGCAGTTGCAGACATCCAGAACGAGAAGGTTTCCTACCTTGATTCAGAAGCAGTTGCACTTTCCGAGTCATCAGAGAATGACGCCGGACTTCGTGCGATCGCTATGGAAGCAAGCGCACTTGTTAATGAGGAAAGGGCTCAGGCAGGACTTGATGAACTTGCATGGGACCAGAACCTTGAGACTGTTTCACACGTAAGGGCTAAGGAATGCTCACAGAGCTTCTCGCATACACGTCCCAGCGGTAAGCAGTGGTACACTGTTAACAGTAAGATCCAGGGTGGCGAGAACCTTGCATTCGGATTTGATACAGCTGAAGATGCTGTTGAAGCATGGATGAACAGCCCTACACACAGAGATAACATCCTCTTTGACGAGTTCGAGAAGGTAGCGATCTCGATCTACGAAGATGATGACGGAACATGCTATTGGGCACAGGAATACGGCTATTGATAACTGATATAGTATCTTACGGGAGACGCGAAAGCGTCTCCCTTTTTTTACAATATATTGTTGCATCGAAGGCTGAAAGCCACTATAATATCAAATATATGGGGGAAAGAGGGGTATGCGTGTACAAAGATTAAAGCGTCTGCTTTTGTTCGGTCCGTACGTTGCCTTTCTCGTTGCAATTGTGCTGGTCATCATTCTGGGTGCTCTTCTTATCAGACAGGACCAAAGGATCGATGTCCTCGAAGAAGAACTTGGGCATCTTACGATGAACCAGAACAGCCTTATTGAGAAGGTCAGTTCCGTCGACTCATCCGTCGATGAACTGAAAAGCGCAGTCGGAGCGATCAGCAATGAACTGTCACTGGTCGATATAAGTGCTTATGACCGTGAGGAAAAAGGTATTGTCAGGACTGCATGGCCGAAGAAGGTATATCTCACATTTGATGATGGACCATCACCAAATACATCGAAGATCCTCGACATACTTGATGAATACGGTGTAAAGGCCAGCTTCTTTGTGGTGGGGACAGACAATCCCGAGTACAGGAAACTGTACAAGAGGATAGTTGATGAGGGACACACCCTGTGTATGCATTCGTATTCCCACAGGTATAATGAGATATATTCGTCGGTTGATGCGTTTACGAAGGATCTTGACCGTATATCGGACCTGATCTACGAGGAGACGGGAGAAAGGCCGGTATATTACCGCTTTCCGGGCGGATCGAGTAACAGCGTATCGCGTATTCCGATGTCCGATTTCATAGAGGTGCTCGACGAACGCGGCATCACCTATTTTGACTGGAATGTCGTTGCCGGAGATGCCACCAACCCGATGCTTCCGGCGGAGCAGATCGTGGAGAATTCGCTGTGCGATCTTAATGAGTTCGAAGAGGCGATGATACTTTTCCATGACCTGTCCAACAAGACAAGCACCGTGGAGGCTCTTCCCGAGATCATAGAAGCCATTCAGGAGAAGGATATCCCGATAGAGCCCATAGATGAAAATACAATGATCATTCAGCACTATACAAATACACATTGAATGGAGGAACCAAAATGAGCTTTTTCAAGGATTTTAAGGATGATTTGTCACAGGCGGTTAATGAACTGATGCCTGAAGAGGGAGCTGCCGAAGCGCCTCAGATGGTTGATACCATTTCCGAGTCTTCAGCTCCGATCGGCCAGGATGACCTTGCCGAACTGATAAAGGGACTCGATGAAGAGACGGCTTCAAACGCAGAGCCTATTTTCGAGAAGGCACCCGAGCCTGCTCCGGCAGTTGCATCTGCATCTGTTCCGGTACCGGAACCCGCAGCTGTTGCACCTGCTCCGGAAATGGCGCCGGCACCTGCTCCTGCGCCTGAGGCTGCACCTGCACCCGCACCTGCTCCCGAGCCGGTAGAGATCCC
>JAFRIL010000092.1 GCA_017432845.1 Lachnospiraceae bacterium
ACCAAACGCAGGATGAGCCGATCTCACAGATCCTTAACTATCGACGGGTCTTGCGATCGGTTCATCCGGAGTGCGGTAGCGCCAAGCGGGAGCGCGGCAGGATCTTATCAAAATGACGTTATTCTCTTCAGGTAAACACGTATTTACTTTTTGGGAGCCACCCCCATTCCCTTTAGAATTCTTCATATCATCAGGATATGTTAATCTCTTTAAAACTCTCTTTTACGAAATCAGATGCATCTGTTAATTGCTCTTTTTTCACTAATGCTAATTTTGATAGTAGCGAATAATCTATATCCTTGAATCTATTTCCAAACACTATACTGCCTTCATAGAAACCGGTGATTTTCAATTGTCCTTTAGGATTTATCCATTTATCGTCATTTGCAGTTATGTTTCTCCTCCTTCCATCAAACTCAAAAGAGATCGTTGCACCATCTCTCGGATCACCAAAATAGTCAAAAAGAGATGGGACATAAAATGCTGTGGCTGCGCAAGATATTACTGTACTCTTTCCAGCTCCGTTTTCCCCAGTCAATGCGTAAAGTCCCTTCTGAGTGGGAATTTCAAATTCAAAATCATCTATATTCTTCACATTATGGATTATCATTCTTATGCTCATTCTTTGTGCTCCTATTAGTCAATATCTATTTACTTTTTTTGTTATGATTTTATCACATATTCATTGTATTATGTATTACTCATACTGTTCGCTTACTTTTATCATAGCATTCATTTTCAAACATAACGAATACTCACTACGCTTCAATAATCCCTCTATCTCACTTTATACTTCGTATATTTCCCCCCACAGAACTTATACATCTTCCCTTCTTTAATCAGTTTCTTTATTTCTGAATACGCCTGTTGCGGCGTTATCTTTAATAGTTCTGCTACATCCTGTTTTGTAATATAACCATCTTGTGTATTGGCCAATTTTATTATAAGTTCCGGGAAGGCAACCTTATCTATTCCCGTCTGTCTCACATACTGGATGCTCTTATTGTTTTCCTTATACACTTTTTCAGAAAGATGATACGATCTTGACTTACCGTTTCCAACCCCCTCGACAAGACCATCTTCTATAAGATTTTCTATCGAACCTCTTAATTTTCCTTCCGACAAATGTGTCAATTCGGTGATTCGATCAATTGTAAGTCGTCTCTCATTCTTTAGTATTGATAAAATCATCAGCGCATAAATAGATAGCGATCTACCCAATCCATTCTGTTCATCCGAAATAAACTTGGTAAACTTCTCATCTGCTTTAGCCCTTTGAATAAACAGTTTTACATTTGTACTAGTAGTCTCGGAATAATCCGGCCACGGTCTTCCATACAATATAGATCCTTCATATATACGATCAATTCCCCTCCCGGTTTTCTCGGCTAGTCCAATTCTTTTTAATGCATCTGTCAATGCCGGATTTTTTCCATGGGGCTCCACCGTAAGAAGATTATCCAGCGTAACACCGTCTATAAATCCTCCCGGACTGCTAATAGTCATTCCTTCATCATCAATTAGAACTCTCACGGTTCCAAGCATCGTATAATCTCTATGACAGAATGCATTTATTAATCCTTCCCTAAATGCGGCTTTATCAAATTCAGGAATTGCGACCCTAAACAGACCATACTCTACTTCTCGTTCAGGATTCCAGGCTTCAGAATATGTTTCGAATTTTTCAAATACCTCCAGCAAAGGAGCCGTTGTTTCCGTATTTACTCTAACCTTCGTTCCCTCTAGCACTTGAAACGATGCTTTGGCAGTAGGCATCAACTCTGTGATTTTGTTTTCTCTTCCAAGAATTAGCATACCTGTCACTGTTGGATATATTTTCCCATCTATCTCTGTGGTAAAGCGTAAAGCTTTGTCTAATTCTTCATCTGACAGACTAAGCAGGTTTTTTTCTCCGCCGGGGTTCGTCTGTATGATGTTTCGCAATCTTAGCCTTTGACTTGGGTCAAAATCGTTGATAGTTGCCCCTGCAAGTGGACCTGCCGAAAAATCTAACAACTTTAATTCCGATAATCTGGTTACGATCTCATAAGAAAACATTGGTATAACTTCCGGCAAACCATCTGCTTTTAATCTTCGTTTTAACATTCTTCCGGAACTGGTAGATACCACTGTTCTGCTTATCGGTATTTCTATTTTTAGTACATCCTTCCCCTCTTCTGTAATAATATCTGCCCGAACAGATACTGATGGAACTGTTTTATTTGCAATTAGTGCTGTTACACCAATAGCATCCTTATGCATATTGCTGACTCCGGTTATTTTTCCATCATCCTCTACGCCTAAGTATAATATTCCACCCTTTGTATTAGCCATTCCTACTATTTCATCTATTAATTCATTATCAGGTAGTTTTTTTATATCGCTTTTAAACTCGACTGTCAGATCCTCTTTGTATGGTATTGTCCGCATTTTAACTCCTCCTTAATTCGGTCTAACTCGATTTTAACTCGTTAAATATATTTTGTCGAGTTAAACTTGAATTAGAAGCAAGTTAAACTCAAATTAGTATGCGATAACGATTGACCTATAATTGACCCCTAAATTGACCTATCTTTTAGAATAACATCTGATTTTGACGATTTTTGAGGGAAAATCATCCTGATTTTTCCTGTCAGAAATAACCAGAATAAAGCAGGAAAATGATTTTTCAGAAGTACGAAGATGCGCATAAACACGGGCTTTGTAGCATAACAAAAGGAACCGGAAAACCGGTCCCTTTAACCAGGGCTAGAAGGATTCGAACCTTCAGATGACGGAGTCAGAGTCCGCTGCCTTACCGTTTGGCTATAGCCCTATGTTACGTTCGTTATGCAACGAACGTAATTATACACGAAGCGGTTTCGCAATGCAAGTATATATGCAAACCTTGTCGTTAATTCAGTCGGAAATCGATATCAACACGTCCGGGCACACCGTTAACGTAGCCGTGGCTGGAGCACTGCCAGTACTTTGCTCCGCCGGTATAAGTGAAATAATCACCGTACTGGGCGATCCACTTATCACACGGACATGATTTTATGTATGTGTTCATGAAGCTCTTGGACGAATAAACCATGGGAGTATATCCCGCAGCCTTGACAACATCACACCATGCCTGGATGTTCTTCTGAAGCTGTGCTGTTCCGAGAGCCGCAAGTGTACTTCCTTCTATATCCATTACAAGCGGAAGGGTTGCACCGGTATTCTGTGCGCAGAGCACTGTGTACTGTGCCTCAAGCTTTGCCACTTCCTCATTGGGTGCGTACGTACGGTAGTATATTCCGAAAGGTATTCCGTTTGCGGCAGCGCCGGCTGCGTTTGTATCGAACATCCTGTCAGGGCCGGTATTTGTAGTGCCGCAACGGATAAATGCAAAACTGACATCATCCGTAGCAACGGCTGCCCAGTCTATCGTCTCCTGATATGATGAAACATCTATTCCTCTTGCAGTAACATTGGGGATAGGCTGTCCCCAACGGTTAACGTATGTACCCTCAAACTTCATAAAGCCGGGATCATAATAATCCGCAACTGTTGCGCCAACAGGTGTTGCAAAAAGGCATGTAAACACACATACAAGCGCTGTAAGAACCCTTATTTTTCTCATTTATCCTTCCTTTCCTTCAATCCCGGCACTTACCAGAAAACATGAGATCCTATTACTATTCCCGGATATCCCGATCTTACATTTCTGAAGTGTGTCGCTCCCCCTATATAACTGACTCCGTTTAATGCATCCTGAGCCGCCTGAAGACATGATGCCTTAGGGCCTGCTGCCGCAATCTGGGCAACCTGTCCGCTCCCCGCAGGGCCGAACTGTCCTTTTGCATATATAACGGATGCTATGCTGCTTCCGTACCTTCCGCTCCTTAAGCGGTTCATAACAACGGTTCCAACGGAGACCTGTCCTTCATAGGGCTGGTTACCGCCCTCGGCCTGTATCAGTGCCGCAAGCAATACCTGATCGCTTACTTCTGCTGAGACAGCACCGTTATTGGTCTTTGTTGTTGTGGTCGTGCGGTTCTTATCGACCTCAGCCTTCTTTTCCGCTTCCTTGGCCTTCTGGGCTGCCTCTTCGGCCTTGGCCTTTTCCTTCTTTACCGCTTCCTCTTCGGCATTTATAACTTCCATGGTCTTGCCGGTACCTAAGGTATCCGCAACCTTGACGAATTCGGAAGAAACATATCCCTGCTCGCCGTCGGAGAACTCAACTCTCGTCCACTCTCCGTCCTGACCGAGAACTGCGATCTGGTCGCCTTCAGCCAGAAGATCAAGAACCGTTCCGTCCGGATCGGCACTCTTTCGTACCCTAAGGCAATCGGTCGTGCAAGTTGCCGTTTTCTCGACAACCTTTTCGGCAAGTTCAACTGCGCTGTCTCCGAACATAAGATAATCATTCTTGATCCAGCCTGTCAGATCACCGGTCTTGACCTTGGTCCATCCGTCACCTTCTTCAAGTATCTGTCCACCGCATTCTTTGTAGAACTTACCGAGAAGCTTTCCGTCTTCGGATGCACTGTCCCTGACATTGACGGCTTCATCAACATTGGCCATAACGAGCTTGTCGTAAGGAATCCCGGCAACCTCTCCCTTCTTAGTTGTTGACGTATCCTTAACGATCTCAATATTTAATGTATTGTTTTTTGCAACACTCTTTGTCTTTTCTACCGTAACGGCTTTTGCAGCCCCCGCTGTTACTACGCGATCTTTCGCATCGGATGCCGTTACAATTACTGTACTCCCCCATGTTCCGACAAGGATCAGCGTTACCGCGATCACCAATGCCGGCCATGTAAGTTTCTTCATTTCATCCTCCAAAATGTATCCGAAATTTTACATATACGGCCTTGGAATTATAACAAATCACAGGAAATAAGTCAAATTTGCCTTGATTTTTCGGCACATGCACTCATTGCATCTATCACAGTGCCCCTAAATGCGCCATTCTCGAGCACCGCAACCGCTTCAATCGTTGTCCCTGCAGGAGAACAGACCATATCCTTAAGCTCACCGGGATGCTTTCCCGTCTCTAAGACCATTTTGGCACTTCCGAGTACGGCCTGGGCTGCCATACGTATAGCTGTCGCCCTGTCAAGGCCTTCCGCCACGGCTCCGTCGGCCATCGCTTCTATAAGCATGAAAACATATGCCGGAGAACTGCCTGAGACGGCAACAACGGCATCCATCATTTTTTCCGCAACCTCATATGCCTTTCCAAACGAAGTCAGTATCTTCATGACAAGATCGAATTCATCATCGGATACATTTGTGTTACGGCACACTCCGGTACATCCCTCTCCGACAAGTGCCGGGGTGTTTGGCATTATACGGACGATCTTTGCATCCTTTCCGAGTCTTTCTTCAAGATATGACAGGGTCTTACCGGGCGCGATCGAAATGATAACCTGCTCCTTGGAACGAGCCGATGCGATCTGCGGAAGAACTGTCTCATAGATCTGGGGCTTAACCGCTATGATCACGTAATCGCTGCCTTTTACCGCCTCCTCATTTGAGTCGGTCGTATTTATCTTAAGATCTGACTCTGCCTTTTGTATCTGAGATGAAGAAGCATCGGATCCCGTAATATCATGCGGAGCGAAAACTCCTGCTTTTATGATCCCGGATATCATTGCTGTTGCCATGTTTCCAAGGCCTATAACTGTCAGTTTCATATTTTCCTCCTTAAACACTGTACATAAGAATCGCTGCAGCCACTGCGGCATTTAACGATTCCAGCTGTCCCTTCATGGGGATCTTTATAAGCTTATCTGCCTTTGACGATATTGCGGATGACAGGCCGGCTCCTTCGTTGCCGATAAGAAATGCGATCCTCTCGCCGTAGGATTCATCCTTATAGTCTTTTGAAGCCTTAAGATCTGCCGCATATACCGTGACAGATGATCTTTTGAGGATATCTATCGCGCCGGCAAGGTCAGATGAGGCGATCACGGGCACACGGAACAAAGATCCCATCGTCGATCTTGTTACCTTTGGGTTATACACATCGACGGTATTCTCATCGGTTATGATCGCATCAAACCCCGCACCTTCCGCTGTTCTTACCATCGTACCAAGATTTCCCGGATCCTGTATCGTCTCAAGGACAAGTAAGCGCAGCGCTCCTTTTGTCCTTGACGAGATAAACTCTTCAACGGTAACGGCGTTTTGCCTGCATATACAAAGGATACCCTGCGGACTTGCCGTATCCGACATCTTCTTAAATACGGCCGACGAGACTACGGTCGGCTCTTTTCCGAACAAAGCTGAGGGAGCGTGACCGGATGCGGCAGTATAGTCTTCCGAAACAAAACACTCAACGAGTATTTCCGGAGGAATCTCCTTTGCCATTTTCTCCCCCTCTACCACAAAAACGCCCTCCTTGCGGCGGGCTTTTGCGTTTTTGACGACAGAGGTCACATACTTTATTCTCTCATTGGACGTGCTGGTTATCATATCGGTCCCGGATCAAATCGCAAGTGCCCTGCTCACCTGATACTCATACTCGGAGATATGCTTCTCCATAGCAAGCGCTTCATCGATATCATAATCGGTCCACTCACCGTTCCTGACGCATACAACACGGTTGGACGCACCATCGCAAAGAAGATCAACGGCATACGCGCCCATGATCGATGCGTAGTATCTGTCGCGGCACGTCGGGGATCCTCCCCGCTGCATGTGGCCGAGTATCGTGGCTCTTGTCTCAAGTCCCGTTGCCGCCTCGATCCTTCTTGCCATAGACGTCGAATGTCCTATACCTTCCGCGTTGATGATTATGTGGTGGGTCTTGCCCTTCTTGCGGTTATTGATGATGTTGTTGATTATCTCCTGTTCCTCATAAGCATACTTCTCCGGAATGAGGATATCCTCGGCACCGTTGGCAACACCACACCAGAGTGCTATATATCCGGCGTTCCTGCCCATTACTTCTATGATAGAACATCTCTCATGTGAAGAGGATGTATCCCTTACTTTGTCGATCGCCTGCATGGCCGTATTGACCGCCGTATCAAATCCTATCGTATAATCCGTCGATGAGATATCAAGGTCAATCGTTGCGGGAACACCTATGGTATTTACGCCAAGTGCCGCAAGCTTCTGCGCTCCGCGGTATGTTCCGTCCCCGCCGATGGCAACAAGACCGTCAATCCCGTGCTTCTTGCATATCTTCGCGCCCGCTTTCTGTCCTTCCTCGGTCAGAAATTCCTCACATCTTGCCGTACGAAGTATCGTTCCGCCTCTCTGGATCGAATCGGAAACGTCTCTGGGCGACATCTCATAGATCTCCTCGTCAAGGAGTCCTCTGTACCCTTTTTCAATGCCCATTACCTTCTTGCCGGATGCTATTGCCTTACGGACAACGGCTCTGATCGCCGCATTCATGCCCGGTGCATCGCCGCCGCTTGTAAGCACTCCGATAGTACGTATCTCTTTTGCCATGATCGTATCTCCTTAATCTGTGGCCGGTCCTATGTCAGACGCACATTTTCACTCCCGAACTCAGAAGAGAGTCTCTCCACCAGCTCTTCATTCGCCAGGACTCCTCTGTTTCTCGAATACTCCTTTTTCTCTTTGGTACTCTCGATGTATATAACAATTATATCCTTACCGTCGGAATCCGCAATTATTTTATTAAGTCTTTCCTCATTTTGCAAATAATCTTCCCTGGCGGGGAACTTGATCCACAGCTTTTTGGGTACACTGTCGAAGGGGATTATCCTGTTGCATATGACCTTTGCGTCCTTGTCCTCCTCGACCGAAACACGGCCCTCTATGAACACTTTCGAGTCCTCCGAAAGGTATGCGGAATTCTTCTCAAAATCATCCGGCCATATTATAACTTCAACGGTACCGACAAGATCCTCTATGGTGATAAATGCCATAATCCTGTTCGTTCTCGTGTATTTTACCGTTTTGGACTCTATGATGCCACCTATAGTGACCCTTGCACCATCGGTGACCTTGACGCGTTTTTCATCCTCATTGAAGACAAAATCGGTCGTCATGTTTGTGATATGCTTACGCCACATCGCCTCGTTCTCTTCAAGAGGATGTCCCGAGACGTATACTCCGAGCACTTCCTTTTCAAGCGAGAGCATCTCGTTCTTCGGATACTCGCCTATGTCCGGAAGATCGACGGTCATTCCGCTTTTCGTCTCATCATCGGCTATATCGAACAGTGACATCTGTCCGGACAGGTTATTCTTTCTGTCCTTAAGCACCCCGTCCATGTATACGCCGTAAACACTCATAAGCTGTTTACGCGTTCCGCTAAGAGAGTCGAATGCTCCTGCCTTTATGAAGTTTTCCACTACACGCTTATTGACTTCCCTTCCTTCCATCCTGGACAGAAAATCAAATATATCGCGGAACGGTCCGTTTTCTTCTCTTTCTCTTACAACAGACTCTATAACGGGCCAGCCGACACCCTTTATCGAAGCAAGGCCGTAGAGGATAGAATCCTTTTCCACGGAAAATCCCGCCACTCCGCGATTGATGTCGGGAGGCAGTATCCTGATCCCCATCATCTTACACGAATAAATATACTCCGCCACCTTTGACGAGTTGTCTATAACGCTCGTAAGAAGCGCCGCCATAAACTCAACAGGATAGTAATACTTCAGATATGCGGTCTGGTATGCGACAACAGAGTATGCCGCGGCATGCGATTTGTTGAACGCATACTCGGCAAAATCCATCATGTCGTCATATATCTTGTTGGCGACCGACTCGGAAATGCCCTTGGAAAGACATCCGGGAACGTTCTCCTCTTTGTTACCGTATACGAAGTTCTTACGTTCCCTCTCCATAACGTCGCGCTTTTTCTTACTCATCGCACGGCGGACAAGATCCGATCTTCCGAGTGTATATCCTCCGAGATCACGCACTATCTGCATAACCTGTTCCTGGTATACGATACACCCGTATGTGGGAGCGAGGATCGGCTCAAGCTGCGGACAGTCGTATGTGATGTCGCCTCTGGAATTCTTGCCCCTTATATATATGGGGATAAAATCCATCGGCCCCGGGCGGTAAAGCGAGATCCCGGCGATCACATCCTCAAGATTCTTGGGCCGCAGTTCTTTCATGAAGCTCTTCATCCCCGAACTTTCCAGCTGGAATATACCGTCGGTCCTGCCGGTTCCGATATATTCGTAGACCTTTTCGTCATTATAATCAAGCTTGTCGACATCTATGACCCTGCCCGTATTTTTCCGGACGTTTCTGATCGCTTCCTTGATCACGGTCAGTGTCACAAGCCCAAGGAAATCCATCTTAAGAAGTCCGAGCTCCTCAAGCGTTGTAGCAACATACTGGGTCACTATCGTTCCGTCGGATCCTCTGGCAAGAGGTACAAGCTCATCTGCCGAATCGGGGCATATGACGACACCTGCCGCATGCATCGATGAATGCCTCGGAAGACCTTCCAGACGCATGGCCATGTCTATAAGGTCCTTTGCCTGCGGATCGGAATCATATATCTTCTTCAGCTCTCCGCCCATATCAAGGGCCTTCTGAAGCGTGATGTCAAGAACGTTGGGAATGGCCTTTGCTATGTTATCGCAGTATGAATAGTTAAGGTCAAGAACCCTTCCGACATCCCTTACAACGCCCTTGGCCTTAAGCGTTCCGAAAGTCACTATCTGTACGACCTTGTCCTTGCCGTATTTATTGACAACATAATCGATCACGTCAGGCCGGTGTTCATCAAAGTCAACGTCAATATCAGGCATCGTGACTCTCTCGGGATTAAGGAACCGCTCAAACAGCAGCTGGTACTTTATCGGATCTATATTTGTTATCTCCAGGCAGTAGGAGACTATGGAGCCTGCTGCGCTTCCTCTTCCGGGCCCCACATAAAATCCGTTTGATTTTGCATAATGGATAAAGTCCGAGACAATGAGGAAATAATCCACGAATCCCATTGTTTTTATCGTATCGAGCTCATACTCGAGGCGCTGCTTGATATCATCCTTGTATCCGGGATATCTTTTCTCAAGCCCGTCGTAGCAAAGCTTGCGAAGGTAAGTCCACGAATCGTATCCTTCCGGTACTTCGAAATGAGGAAGACGGGATCTTCCGAACTCTATCTCGACATTACACCTGTCGGCGATCTTCTGTGTATTCTCAAGCGCCTCCGGAGCATACGGAAAGAGCGCTTTCATCTCATCCTCTGATTTTACATAGAACTGTCCGCCCTCATAGCGGAGTCTGTCCTCATCGGAAACCTTCTTGCCCGTCTGGATACACAGAAGAAGATCATGTGCATTCGCATCAGCGGCATATGTATAATGCACATCATTAGTCGCGATCAGCGGGATGTCCAGTTCCCTGCTGATCCGAAGCAGTGCCTGGTTTACTACCTTCTGTTCCGGTATCCCGTGGTCCTGGAGTTCGAGAAAATAGTTTCCCTTTCCAAAGATCTTAAGATATGACGCCGCAGCCTCTTTGGCCTCCTCGTACATATTCTTCTGGATAAATCTTGCCACCTCACCCGCAAGACATGCCGACGCGGCTATCACACCCTCGTGATATCTGGAAAGCGTCTCCTTGTCTACACGGGGCTTGTAGTAATAGCCTTCGGTAAAGCCGGCACTTACTATCTTCATGAGGTTATGGTAGCCGGTATTGTTCTCGGCCAGAAGTATCAGGTGATAATACCTGTCCTCGCCTCCGGTCAGTTCCCTGTCAAAACGGGAATTGGGCGCAACATACACCTCACATCCGATTATGGGCTTGATACCGTTTTCCTTGGCAAAGCGGTAAAAATCAATAACGCCGTACATTACGCCGTGATCGGTGATCGCAGCCGCATTCATGCCAAGTTCTTTGACGTATCGGACATATTCCTTTATCTTGTTGGACCCGTCAAGGAGCGAATACTCCGTATGGGTATGCAGATGAACAAATGACATATATCAACCTTTTAATTCTGCGGCAGCGTCTTCAAGTGCGCACGATACGACCTGGTGCATATCATAGTATCTGTACTGCCCGAGGCGTCCGCCGAATATAACACTTTCCTGCTTATCGGCAAGTTCTTTGTATCGTAAATACAGTTCATTGTTCTTATCATCATTGAGCGGATAATATGGCTCATCGCCCTTTGACCACTTTGCAGGATATTCATATGTGATCACGGTCTTATCCTGTGTTCCGAATTCGAAATGCTTATGCTCAATTATCCTCGTGTAAGGGATCTCGTATTCGGTATAGTTTACGACCGCATTTCCCTGGAAGTTCGGAATATCCAGTACCTTATTTTCAAACTTAAGGCTCCTGTACTCAAGTTCTCCGAGGCGGTAGTCAAAGTACTCATCGATCATTCCTGTAAATACAACCTTTTTGGCCATTGACGAGTATTTGTTGCGGTCCCCGAAGTAATCGGCATTAAGCTTTACGTCAGAACCCTCAAGCATCTTCTCAATGATCCTTGTATATCCTCCGACCGGTATACCCTGATAGCTGTCATTAAAATAGTTGTTATCGTATGTAAAACGTACCGGCAACCGCTTGATGATAAACGGCGGAAGCTCTTCGGCCGGACGTCCCCACTGTTTGGCTGTGTAACCTTTTACGAGCTTTTCGAATATATCCTTCCCGACAAGGCCTATCGCAGCCTCAGCCATATTGGCAGGCTCCATCCCCTCCGGAAGTGCGGCTTCCATTTTCTGCCGCTCTATCTCCTGCTTTGCCTCTTCCGGTGTTATAACACCCCAGAGCTCATGAAACGTGTTCATGTTGAACGGCAGATTATACAGCTCGTCTTTGTATCTTGCAACCGGCGAATTCGTATATCTGTTGAACTCGGCAAAAGTGTTCATATAATCCCATACGGCTTTGTTGCTCGTATGAAATATATGCGCACCGTACTTGTGAACGTTGATACCTTCGATCTCTTCCGTATAGACGTTTCCGCCTATATGATCTCTTTTATCGATAACGAGACAGCTTCTGTTCGCTTTTGTGGCTTCATGAGCGAAAATCGCTCCGTACAGGCCCGCTCCCACGATCAGATAATCGTATTTTACAGCCATGATCCACCTCCGGACATATATTCAACATTATAATATCTTTTGCCAACATCTGCCATATAAAAGCTGCTGTATATAATGCGCATTTTCTCACATAACCGGCGCGGACAAAATAAGACCCGGGGCATATAGCACCCGGGCCTTACCACGACGGGGAAATAATACTACAACGCAACATCTACGACAGCTGCCGGAGCTGATGTAACAGGAGTTCCTCCGTCTGCTTTGATCTGTTCATAATGATCAAACATCGCTTTGAGATAATCCGCATCTGCCTTGGTTATCTCCTTCATCTCCTTATTGCGGTGTTTGATCGTCATCGATCTTATATCTTCCGGATCCATATCGGTCACGTTCTCCGCAAGTTCGTTCATAAAATCATTGAGC
>JAFRIL010000093.1 GCA_017432845.1 Lachnospiraceae bacterium
ACATGTTGTCATTGTCTTTGTCGAACATGGCATATCCTCCTGTCACTTTGTCTACAGTTTTATCATAAATCCGGCCCATGTTCAACGTTATTTATCCGTTACAGACGGTGGTAAAAGATGTATAATAAATACTGATTATATACAGGGAGAATGAAATGTACCGAATCGTTCTGATCATTCAGATCGTCAGCATTACCGTCACACTGGCAGAGTGCTGGGTCGTTTTCAAAAGCTGGAAAGGTGTCCAGCATTCATATCTGTTTCTTGCATGTATCGCAACGCTTGTTAATAATCTCGGATATTATTTCCAGCTGCGCTCACATTCGGTGGAAAGCTATATGAGCGCTCTTCGGGTTTCATATGCCGGAAGGGTATGGGTTGCGTTTGCGCTGTTTATGTTTGTCATGGAACTTGCCAGGATAAAGGTTCCGAATGTGGCAAGGTTTTTTATGGCGCTGTTTAATGTGATCACATATCTTGTCGTGGTCACCACAAACAGGACCGATCTGTATTATAAGATCACCGCATTCCAGGTTCGGGACAATTTCCCACTCCTGGCACACACCGATGGCTGGTATCATCACGTCTGGTCGGCGGTAAACGTTTTGTACGCTCTTTATGCGCTGGCGGTCCTGTTCATATACTACAGCAGGGAGAAGAATAAGATCGCGGAGAAGAGATATCTGATGGTAATGCTGGCGATGGCCACAATGAGCGGCTTTTTCGTGATCAGTATACTTAAACCGCTCTCGTATAATTACCTGTATGACGTGACGATGCTCAGCTTCCCCATTGCGGCAGTGTTTATGTTTGTCGCGATATTTAAATACAATCTTCTCGATACGGCTACCCTTGCAAGGGACTATGTTATCGACAGACTGTCCGAAGCGATCATTGCCGTGGATGATACCGGAGAGATCAGTTATACGAATGAGCCTGCGGTTTCGGTGTTCCCGAAGCTGATAAGCGACCCGCGCTCCGTGATGGATACGATACGATCGGCAATTGACATGGAAGAGCCGATCAGGATCCGGGACAGGATATACACTCCCGAGGCAAATACTCTTTCCGACAGCGGAGTCAGTGCGGGAAGGATCTACACGGTTGTTGATGATACACAGCATTATATGTACATGGAACAGCTCGAGGAACAAAAGAGGATGGCCGATGAGGCCAACCGCGCCAAATCTTCGTTCCTGGCCAATATGTCCCATGAGATCAGGACTCCGATAAATGCCGTTCTCGGAATGGATGAGATGATAATCCGGGAAAGCGGGGAGAAGAACATTCGCTCGTATGCAAGGGATATCAAGACTGCGGGCAGGACGCTCCTGTCGCTGATCAATGACATACTTGATTTTTCCAAGATCGAAGAAGGACGGATGGAGATAATACCAACGCAGTATGACCTGTCCTCCGTCATAAACGATCTTGTCAACATGACAAGATCCCGTACCGAAAAGAAGGGGCTCAGGTTCGATCTGTGTGTCGACCGGAATGTTCCGCATATCCTCTATGGTGATGAGATAAGGATCAAACAGGTGGCGCTCAATCTTCTGACGAATGCCGCCAAGTACACAAACGAAGGCCATGTGGGACTTAACGTCGGATACCGCAAAAAGGACGACGAGAACATAATTCTTTCTTTTGAGATAGATGATTCGGGGATCGGAATGAAGGAAGAGGACATGGACAAACTGTTCTCGCCGTTCTCGAGGATCGATGAGAAGAAGAACCGATCTGTTGAGGGTACGGGTCTTGGCATGAGCATAGTAAGACAACTTCTTGATCTTATGGGAAGCAGTCTTACAGTCGAAAGTAAACTCGGCAAAGGATCGAAGTTCTCGTTTGAGATAGAACAGAAGGTCATCAGATGGGAACCGATGGGAGACATCTCAGAGAGGTTTAATAAGGACGGGGACGAAAATGATGTTTACCGTGAACTGTTCCATGCGCCCGATGCAAACATACTTGTTGTCGATGATACCGAGGTCAATCTGTCGGTATTCTGTAACCTTCTGAAACAGACGAAGATCAATATAGATACGGCCGCGTCAGGTCTGTCGGCACTTGCGCTTGCAAAGGACAAACACTTTGATATCATCTTCATCGATCATATGATGCCCGACATGGACGGTATAGAGACTCTAAAGCGCCTTCAAAAGGAGACGGACTGTGAAAGAACAGTCTGTATCGCTCTTACGGCAAATGCGGTAAGCGGGGCGAGACAGATGTACCTTCAGGCGGGATTTTCCGATTATATATCAAAGCCCGTAGACGGAAGACGTCTTGAAGAGATGATCAGAAAATATCTTCCCGAGGAAAAGGTCCAGAAAGTCTCCGCTCCCGGAAGTGATCAGCATGTATACACCGGAAGCACACGAGGTGCCATCCTTGTGGTTGATGACGATGAGGTCATACTGGAGACATCCAAAGAGATACTCGGACGTGATTTTGACGTTTCGGGTGTCGCAAGTGGGGAAGAAGCAATAAATGCAGCTTCAAAGGAACATCCGGACCTTATCCTTCTTGACATCAACCTTGTCGGAATGAACGGTTTTGAGGTTCTTGATGCCTTAAAGGGCAAAAAGGATACAACAGATATTCCGGTCATGTTCATAACGGCTGACGAGGACAGGGACAAGGAAGCGCTCGGACTTAAGATGGGAGCGATCGATTTTATCAGGAAGCCCTTTATACCCGAAGTGCTTCTTCAAAGAAGCAGAAGGACGATCGCTCTTGACCGTTACCAGAAGGATCTGCAGGGCGAGGTAAGGCTGCAGTCAAACAGGGCAAAAAGACTGACCATGGAGATGATGGTCGCCCTGTCGCATACGGTCGATGCCAAGGACCACTATACAAAAGGCCACTCCGAAAGAGTTGCCGCATATGCCGCCGAGATCGGAAGGCGTATGGGCAAGACGGCCGAAGAGCAGAAACAGCTGTATGAGATCGGCCTTCTCCACGATATAGGAAAGATCGGGATACCCGAGGAGATCATAAACAAGACCGAAAGACTGACGGATGAGGAATTTGCCCATATCAAGGAACATACAAAGATCGGATGCGAGATACTTCACGGAATAGTTGATATGCCCGAACTGTCCCTCGGTGCAAGATCACACCACGAAAGATATGACGGATCGGGTTATCCCGACGGCCTTATGCGGGACGCGATCCCTGAAGTGGCGCGGATCATTTGTGTTGCCGACTGCTATGATGCGATGACATCCACACGTACATATTCGAACCCTAAGCCTCAGGATAAGGTAAGAGATGAGATAGAGAGGTGTGCCGGATCGCAGTTCGATCCCGATATCGCGGCCATAATGCTGACCATGATAGATGAAGACAAAGACTATATCATGAACGAGCGGACCGGGGGCAGTGATGTCTGGAAAGGATATGAGCGGATATGGAGAGCCGATGATATAACGGAAAATGTTCATGATCTGCACGAGCATGAGTCTGCCGGAGATGATGATGAGCTCCCAGACTGGCTTGACGATATAGAAGAGATCGATGTCGGAAGCGGTATCGCAAACTGTGGCTCGCGGTCAGGCTTTATGTCGGTTTTGTCGGTGTTTCACAAGACGGCCGGACAGAAGGCCGACGAGATCAGGTCGCTGTACGAACAAAACGATATCGAAAACTATACGATCAAGGTACATGCTCTTAAGAGTTCGGCGAGGATCATCGGAGCGTCAAAGCTCTCCGACATGGCAAAGGATCTGGAGATGGCAGGAAAGGCCGGCGACACTGATGCCATAAGTGCCGGCACGCCGCCTCTTCTTAATGCATACAGAGCCCTTGATGAAAAGCTTTCGGCTCTTGATGATGATGCATCACCAAAGAAGGAGCTTACGGAGCAGATGCGTGTAGAGGCATTTCAGACTGTTTCCGAGATAGCAAAGAGCATGGATTATGCAATGATGGAGAATATCCTTCATGATCTTTCGGGGTATGCGCTCTCATCTGCTGACCGGGACAGGATCAGACAGATGGAAGATGCCCTGATGAAGCTGGATTGGGAGACGATAGAAGCAGTAGCAGCAGATGTGATATGATGTTAAAGGAGACTAATATGATACTGGTGGTAAGCGAAACGGACAGCTTTCTGGCAACCAGCCTCGTGGGGAAACTTGAGACGGAAGGATATAAGGCGCTCCTGTCGCACGGTTCGATAAAAGAGATCGAACAGATACATGATGGTATAGAACTTGTGATCCTGTTTATGAGTGCTCAGATGGAGGATGATTCCGAAAAGCTCGTGTACATAAAAGATGTTGCCGCCGATCTTGACAGGAAGATCATCCTGATCGGAGACGAGAGCGAGAAGGGAAAGGCACTTTCGATCATACCGGAGACGCTTGTCCTTGAGTGG
>JAFRIL010000094.1 GCA_017432845.1 Lachnospiraceae bacterium
CATAACAACGTATCTCATGCTGTTACCTCCTCGTATGCTTTGCCGTAATACAGGGTTTCTCCGATTGCCGTATCAAGCCAGCCGATGGCTCCGGACATGAACTTTTCCATTGTGTAGACGTTGGAGGCGTTCCATAATCCGTCATCGTCGCTTCCGCTAAGACTAATGACAATGTTCCCATCCATCTCACTCACTTCAAGCTCTATGCCGTCAGTACCATAATTTGACTTGTTGTAGGATATCTTTCCATCGAGATAGTGATCTATCTTCATGCGGGCATATGCGCTTCTTTCAGGGAAAGACTCCTCATAAAAGCGCTCATCCTTCAGAAGCAACGGGATCTGGACGTATTTCTCGTCCATTCTGAACGTCTGGGCAAGCTCCGATATGCGAAGAAGTGCCGGATCGCTGTAGTCCGACGTGTAGTTGTTCGCCCATCTGACAAGCTCGGGGATGGTTCCCTCAAGCCCAAGGTCGGGCTCATAGATGACTGTATCCTTTAAGTCGTGCATTTCTGATTCCTCCTATCCTCATACGTAGCCGTTTTCTCTACAGTGAGCAATATGCTCTTTGGTAGTCAACGGCTGATATACGTCCTCGCAGTTGGGGTCCGGCCTACGGATGTGAAGGATTTCTCCATCGTTCCACAGATAGCAGGTAACAAGGCGGCCGTTTGACAGTCCGGTAAAGGGTTTTGCCTCCTCGGGGAGCTCATCAACTGAGTTGAATCCTCTGTCATCAAGCTGTCCGTCAACGCGCCACATACGAAACATTCCCGCCTTGCCGCATCTTACCTCTTCCGTTAGTTCTCCCGTCTTGAGCCCCGCGAATTCCATGAACTCGTTAAGCTTTTTGATCGACGGAAAACGTCCGAGATGAAAGTGCCAATTCTTGTGTAAAACCACCGGATGATGATAACTGTCACACCTGTTGTAATCCTGCTTATATTCCGGATGGTCAAGTGATGTAATATACATGATACATACCTCATCATCTCCCCTGTACAGGAGATGTAGAATCTGTTTCCCTGTACAGAGGGTATTTACTGATCATACTATTGTCATATTCCGGTACGGCACTATGCGGATATCGCCTATGCGGTGACATCTGCCAAGCTGACCATTCGGATCGTCAAGGTGTTTTACCGTCAGATACGGTAACGGAAAGTAATTACGAATCACCTTTACCGTCCCGAAGAAGCCGTAAAAACGTGCCTTAACAACATCGTTTTTCTGTAATGCTTCCATGAACGCACCTCCTATGCTGCCCAGCTGATATCTGAGTCGTAGTCCCATTTATGGATCGAGACCTCGTGGCCCTCAAAACTGACAAGTTTTATTACCTTGTCAATATCCATTTTTGAGACATCCTTGCCGGTAAGCTTGTTTACGGTTTGCCGCACAGCTTTCTCATCCGCTATCCACTTAGTTTCCACTTCTCCCCATGAATCGATGTAATACATTCCTTCATATTCCGGATCGTTGGTCTGGTAGATCTCGCAGCCGCATTCTTCTGCAACATAGATAAGCTTGTCACCGGGAAGATGCCTGTCGATCAGATGTATCCACATCTTAAGCATCGGACACCATGCGGTTTCCGTGCGTACCGTGATTTCTTCCTCGTCAGGCGAAAGTTCCAGGTCGTAGAACATGCCACGGCATTCATACTCGTGAGAGAGCGGATTTGCGCCGAGACCTTTTTCCACAAGAAGTCCAAGCCACTGATTGTCCCAGCTGTTCTTGATCTTTGTCCCTTCCCTCTGCCATTTCTCAATAAGGTCAAAAAGAGGCTTCGCCCCCTGTTCCTTTGCTCTTCGGATAGTAATATCCGTACTGCACCAATTTGGCATAGCTGATTCCTCCTTCTTTTACATATTTTTCCTGCAATATTCACTTTTTTCTCCCGTACTTATAGGGTTTTGCATATAAAAAGTGTTTGATGTATGCCTTAACAAAAGTCTCGCATAAGAAAAACGCGACTCCCTGTACAGAGAATCGCGTTGTGAAAAGCGAAGCGAAATATCCGCTTATGAAGCCCATTTGCCTTCGTATATCATCTTTCGGCTCTGAGCATCAACAATGGTATGTTCAAGGAGTACCCGGTAATCGTCGGGGATCATCCTCTCCGGCCATGTATAATAGCCGTCACTCCATTTAACCGTTTCCTTGCGGACGTGTTCGCCCTTACGGGCATCGTAACGGTATTTCCACGAAACAACACGCTTGGTGAGCGTGATCGGCTGACCTGCCTTGTATGCACTGTTATCATGCTTGCAAACAAAGTCGATAACCGAACCAACGGGGAGATTCTTAAGAGAATACTTATCTTTCCGCTGCCGCTTCTGATCCTCGTGGTACTTATAGCACCGCTCTCTCCACCGATTTGCCCATTCGCTGTCGGTGGGAGAAAGAAGCTTCAAGATCCCGATCGGGCACTGATCCTCGCAAGGACCACATGTTTCCTCGATTATCTTCATGCCGATATTGCGACCGTCTATTGCCGTGAGAATGACTGCGCCAAGTACAAACGGGGCTTTATCTTCATTTGTGATCTCCACAGCAGCGTAATAAACACTGCCGACGAGTGAAGACTTGAGCACCTTCTGTATGCCCGGACGCGTGAGCCTGTCATCACATTCCGCCTTACGGTCAATTCTTCCATTCTTGTAATGGGTTGCAAAACTATAATCCCATCCCACGTCTGATTCCTCCTTATGATGTTTTCTTATGCTGTTTTCATAAATTCTTTTGCGAGTTCCTTGCAGGTAAGCGCCTGTGTCACGAGAATGTGGTTATAGTCATATTCCAGTGTTTTAAGCACCTGCTTTACTGTTTCGAACACATCTTCTTTCTTTGCGTACGGCTTTGCGGCTCCGAGATGTTTAAGTGCTTTTTCGACCATAAGCTCAAGAGTGTCCATACAGTCCGGCTCAAGTCCATACCCGAAGTGTTCCGGGAAGACGATCATGATGTCAAACTTTACCCGAAGGCCGTAGTTGTCGCTATCCGTATCAGAAAAAAGATTGCAATATGTTCCTGTACAGGATTTCATGTCTGATTCCTCCTATTCTTAAGCGTGTGCCGCGGATCCGAATCCAGCAAGCACATCCTCACGTCTGAGCACTACTTTACTGGTGTCCTCCTTGCGTATATCCTGCAAATATCCGCAATGGCCTTGCCATAGATATCCTGGGCAAATTCCCATGCGCTGGCCTGATCCCATGCCTTTATTACTTCTGTTGTTCCATCTGTGAAATCCACACGATAATCTACCATCTTCTGTTTCCTCCTTATGCTATGTTAAGTGCAAAATTATAGAGCTCGACACAGCCATAGTTGTCGCTGTACCAAAGCTCTGCGGGACTGTCCTCTTCGTCGAGAGGATCGACTATATTGTAGAGTTCTTCTTCCTGTCTCTGATTGATGATATAGTCCTGAAAAAGGTTGTGTACCTCTGCAACAAGGTCTTTGACGCTATACGTTTTGCGAAGTTCCTTTGCAAAAGCCCGGAGTTTGACGAACTGTTTACGCTTCATCACTCATCTACCCCCTCTCCGCACTGGTTCCGGCAAAAATCGCTTGTCGGATTGTCTGAAAAAGGGCAGTTGTAAGTGCCGTCACAGCCCTTTACCTCGCAGGGTTTCTTTGGGGATGTCTCCTTGAGATAGTCTCTGACAAATTCCCGGAATACTTCGCCGCCGGATTTTGCAAGCTGGGCATATATTGCCTTCTGCTCCGGCTGATTAGTGAAGCTTATCTTCAACTCGCGGTTGTCATCTTCACCGTTATCGTTTGTCTTGAGCACAAAAAGC
>JAFRIL010000095.1 GCA_017432845.1 Lachnospiraceae bacterium
GAGACCGGGATCAGGATCAATTATGAGGAAGCTACGACTCCCGAAGAGATGTACACAAAGTTTTCCTCGGGTGCGATAAGCTATGATCTTTTATGTACTTCGGATTATATGATCAAAAGGCTGATAGATGAAGGGCATGCACAGCAGATCGATAAGTCCGCAATGGAAAACTACTCCAATATAGATCCGAAATTCAACGATCTTTCAAAGAGCTTTGATCCCGACGGTAAATATACCGTGCCTTATTTCTGGGGGACTGTCGGCATACTCTATAATACAAAGGAGACCGATGGAGATATCGACAGCTGGGACGATCTGTTCAACGGAAAATACAGCGGCAGGATCATAATGCAGGACAGCATGCGTGACTCGTTCATGGTCGCTCTTAAATACCTTGGCTACTCTCTTAACACTACAGACGAAGGTCAGATAAAAGAGGCTGCCGATCTTCTCAAAAAGCAGAAGCCGGAGGTGGAAAGCTATCTCGTTGACGAGGCAAGAGATGAAGTCGTTGCCGAAAACGCGGTAATGGCTGTTGTGTACTCGGGAGAAGCATATCTCGGACATGAATATAACGAAGACCTTGCCTACGTTGTTCCGAAGGAAGGCAGCAATCTCTGGATAGATTCATGGATCATCACCGACAAATGTCAGAATAAGGATGCGGCTACTAAATTCCTTGACTTTTTGTGCCGCGAAGATGTGGCATCGGTTAACTTTGAATATATCTACTACTCTACCCCAAATGAAGCTGTTACAAACTCCATGGATGATGAGCTGAAAAGCAATCCGGCCATAATCCCTCCCACAGATGCCGTAAACAACTGCGAAGTCTACGATGCTCTCGATGAGAAGACAACGCAGCTTTACAACGATCTGTGGAAAGAGATCAAGGCCGAATGATCATTGATCATCTTTTGTGTCTTTCGTCCAACTCTCTCATTTTCATCTCGGATGCAAGTATGGCTTCCCTTCTGGCTTTGATACGCATCTTTCTTCTGTGATGCACAAGCTCCACGAAACACAGCAGAGCCAGAAGAAGTCCGACAAGTGCGATGATCGAGAATCTGAGCACTATCATTCTCGGACTTATCGCTTCATAAGCGATCGCATATTCCGAGAACCTGTCAGTCCTGAACGTTACGTTGTTAGGATCATTTCCGATATCCTTCAGGATATCAACCTCTCCGTTATGATCCCTTATCACACAGAACTTTCTTCCGTTCTTGCGATACTGCGGCGGTATCGGAAGGACCACTTCAAGTTCCGCACCGGTATTACTGAGTATCGAAGTAACTCCTCCGGCAGTCTTTAATATGACAAAATCAAAGTAACTGATGGGCTTGTATCCGACCTTCGAGGAGAGCGCATTCTTGGTCTCTTTATCGATCGTTTCGGTGCTGTCGGAAATATCGATGTTAAATGACACCTTATTCCCCGTAAGTACCGATACCTTCTCATCTTCCGTAAGGCTTTCGGCGATAACATCCTCAAAATTGGTGATCGTCGGATTTTCATGATACAGTCCGACCGCTGTCTCCTGTTTATCCGCCTCATAGATGTTGTTAACGGTGATCATAAGGCTTCCGTCTTCATAAGCCTCGCGAAGGAGCGGCAGATCGTTCTTTTCCCTGATCATAAGACGGAGAGAGTCCTCGTCAAGAGCATGTTTTGCCATTACACTTTCCGCGGGAGCTGACGATGCCCCGGGCTGTTCATCCAGGAGTATCGTATATACGTCATCTGCATGCTGTTCAGGATCCGGTGACGTTACGTTTTCCGGCACATCCGTATACACTATTCTCTGCTCCGGAACAGCGCCCTCCGTAGCCGTTCTGTCATTATATGCCGTATTCTTCTGATCTTCGGTATTATCATTTACAACAACGGTAGTTGAGTTGGTTGAATTCTTCGGTGACGCGGGTGCTTTCGTAACCTCAACGGGCAGACGCTCAAAACTTGCCGCAATGGCATGATTTCCGGTCACATTATTAAATGTATATGTGGACACAGTGCCGATGTTCAATCCGTCAACCATGACCGCCAGTATCCTGTAGCCCGCAGAAGGCATGATATTGTATGTTACGCTTCCGCCCTGAGCGACCACATATTCTCCGCTCGGCGTTATGCTTCCGCCTTCACTGGCTATCCCGGATACTATCCTGTATGTCGGTGCGCCCTGCTTCATAAAGCAAGCAACAAGGCTTACATCATTTTTGACACTATCAATCGTATATTTTGTGCTCGTCGATACAACCGATCCGTTGATAAGCCAACCGGTGAAAACATATCCGCTCGCAGGATATGCCGCAAGAACGCATTTCTCGCCTCTTGCATATGTATCCGCACCGTCGATGGAGCCTGCACCCTGCGGATTTACCGCCACCTGGATCTTATATGACGACTTCTTGAACACAGCCGTGATATTGCGGTCCGAAGTTATGTTGTTTAACTGGAGCGTCTTACTGGTACTGATCGTCTGCTTGTTCTCAACAAACTTGTCAAATACATATCCGTCATTCGCTCTGGCAGTGATCGTCATGTTTCCGCCGTACAAAACACCGGCACTGTCTGTAACAGAGCCTGCATCCGGATCATTTACCGACGTTCTCACATAACATGATTTTCTGTCAAACCTGGCTATGAACGTGCGGTCTGCCGTTATACCGTCGATCCTCGCCTGTGTACTTGAAGAGATGAGACTTCCCGCTTCATACCAGCCCTTGAATGCATAGTTGTTGTTTGCGGATGCTGACAGATTAACGCTTCCGCCGTCACTGACCGCTCCTCCGCCTGTTACCGCACCGCCATCTGCAGGATCCGCCTGAACGGTCACGACATGATCCGCCTTCTTGACAGCCACCGTTGATGTTCCGTACTTACTCGGATCCTGACGTGATGTCGCAATGACCGTAAGTGCCGCAGCGCTCTCCGATGAAGAAACGGACAGCAAGCCGTTACCGTCTATGGAAGTTGATGAACTGTTATTGCCGTTTACCGACCATGTGACCGACTTGTCAAAATCATAACCGCCGGAAACCTCGGCATTATACTGAAGACTCTTGCCGGGAGCAACCGTGGATGCTCCGCCCGTAACAGTAACGCTTGTGATATAAGGCTGCGCTCCAAGTACGCTCACATGAGCTGTTGCTGTATCCGAATGTGCTCTTGTCGGGTCATCGGCCGAATAGAATACATACCTTGCATTGTATTCACCCTTCCTGATGCCGTCCTCCGTAACTACGGAAAAATCACACTTGTCTCCGGGATCAAGATGAGTATCTCCGTTGCAGGCCAGCAAAAAGCCCGTATTGGGGTCTATCTCATCCCAGGCAAGATTGAACGGATTGTTCCCGACATTTACTACCTGGAAGTACATATTTAGTACAACATCGCCCTCATGAATACAGCCGAAATTGATGTTGGCATTATAGACATTTATCGCATAGTCCGTTGGATCCGGATCGGGAGATGGGGGAACCGGTGAAGGATCCGGATCGGGAGGGATCGGTGAAGGATCCGGATCGGGAGGGATCGGTGAAGGATCCGGAATATCGGTCGGGATGATAAGTCCTGTCGCATGAGGCTCATATTCGCCATCATCCGGATCATCATCTGTCTTTGATTCCGAATAATAACTGTCATCATCCGCTTCCTCGGAAGCATAAACCCTTATGATCTCAACAGCGGAAACACTTGTTACTGCAAGACACAGAACAAGCATTATTGCCCATAATCTCATCAATAATTTGTTCTTCATGATCGCCTCCTTTTATGAAAATCGTTCGGATTATTATGCCGGCTACCGGATCCTCTCCGGAAATCCGACTTTCTTCTGAACCTTTCGAAGTGTTTTATTTGCTACGTATGCCGCCTTCTCGGCATTGTTCTTAATGACCGAGTCGATGTAGTCTTTGTTCTTTTCAAGATCTGCCATCTTTTCCTGAAGGGGACGAAGCTTATTGACAACGCTTTCGCCTACTGCCATTTTGAAATCTCCGTAGCCTTTTCCTTCAAATTCCTTTTCGGTCTCCTCCTTTGTCTTCCCGGTACATGCACAGTAGATATCTATAAGATTGCATATGCCGGGCTGAAGTTCTTCGTTATACCGGACAACTCCTTCGGAATCCGTTACGGCACGTTTGAACTTTCTCATGACCGTATCGGCATCATCCATGAGATAAACACTGGCATTGGGATTGTCGTCCGATTTGCTCATTTTCCTTGCCGGATCCTGAAGACTCATTATCTTGGCTCCGACCTTGCCGATATAAGGCTCGGGAACGGTAAATACATCCCCGTATATGGAATTAAACCGTGTGGCTATATCCCTGGTAAGCTCAAGATGCTGCATCTGGTCCACTCCTACCGGCACGACATCCGCCTGGTACAAAAGGATATCCGCAGCCATAAGAACGGGATAAGTGAACAGTCCCGCATTGATATTGTCCGCATGCTTTGAGGATTTATCCTTAAACTGGGTCATACGGTTTAATTCGCCCATATATGTGAAACAGTTAAGTATCCATGCAAGTTCGGCATGTCCCGATACGTGTGACTGGTAGTATATGCAATTCTTCTCAGGATCAAGGCCTGCCGCTATATAAAGTGTCAGAAGTCTTCTGGCGCGCTTTCTCAGCTCTGCGGGATCCTGTCTTACGGTTATCGAATGAAGATCCACGACCGAATAGAAACACTCATATTCATCGGACAGCTTCACCCAGTTCTGAAGCGCTCCGAGGTAATTTCCTATCGTCAGGTTTCCTGTGGCCTGCATACCTGAAAACAGGACCTTTTTGTCTTGAAGCATTTACACTTTCCTCTTTTCTTCTCTAATTTCGTTATCCTTACACTCAACAGATGTAAGGATCGCTATCGTACGGTCAGGGACGGTCACGCTGTCAGCACTTTGCGCAAGTGACTGGCGTATGATCCTCGCGGCATTTTCATCGCAAGTAACAGTTTTTACCGCCCACTCATATCCCTTTTCAAGCTTCGGGAGCGCAAAAGTATGGTTTTCCCAATGCATGTTATATGCGATATAGAAAAAATCATCCTCTCTGGTATGAGTCAGTCTTGCATATTTACCGCATATCATGACACCAACATGACGCAGATGATTGTCAAACCTGGCGTTCCAAGCCATATCCGAGTGATATGACAGATCGGGGAATCCGCAGGCCGCATAATCCATGATCCTAAATTCCCTTTCGGGATGAAGGATGGGATGCGACATGCGAAGCTTTATGAGCATCTTGGTATATTCAAATATCTGTCGGCTCTGATTATTATCCTTCCAAACAACCCATCCGGTCTCATTATCCTGACAATATGGATTGTTGTTGCCGCCCTGGGTATTTAAGAATTCATCACCTGCCAGTAGCATCGGCGTTCCCTGTGCAAGGAGCAGAAATACCAGGGCATTTCTTATCTGCTTCATCCGAAGAGACTGTATGCTCTTCTTGCGTGAGACGCCTTCCGCGCCGCAATTCCAGCTGTAATTGAAATTCTCCCCGTCGGAATTATCCTCGTTATTGGCCTCATTATGCTTGTAGTCGTATGATACAAGGTCATTAAGCGTAAATGAGCAGTAATCCGTCATGTAATTGGTCACATGCACATCCGGCGGATTGAGCCTCTGCCTGTATAAAAACTCCTGAAGCATATTCTCGTCGCTCTTTAAGTACTTGCGGCAGCAGTTCATGAAGTCGGCATTAACATATGCCATATTCCTGTTACATCCGTATTTTCTTCGTGTAATGGAATCCTTGTCAAAGAAAACACCGTATATTTTTCTGTCACGTAGATAAATATCGGCTGCTATCATTTCCATCGGGATATCGGCACCCATAAGGAAAAATCCGTCAATATGGTATTCTCTTGCCCAGAATCCGAGAATATGCGGGATGAAGGCAGGATTCACCATATCCGGAAAATAGAATCTCATGATGACCTCTATACCCGCTATATGGAGCTGCTTCACCATTTCCTTGAATTCATTTACGGGATCCTTGGTTGAAAAAGCGGCCTTTGGCATGAAATAACAGCCGTTTGCAAATCCCCAGAAGTTTATCTTTTCATTCTTTTCCTTGGAATGATCGGTCCTGTAATCGATATTGTCCATCGAGACCGGGCTCTTCTGCCTTATGGACTCTTCAAATTCATAGCACGGCATCAGAACGATCTGGTTTACGCCCAGCTCCTTCATATGCCCGATCTTTTCGACTATCCCGGAAAACTTGCCCCTGTTTTTGACCTTTGAGGATGAATGCGCGGTAAAGCCGCGAACATGCAGTTGATATGAAATGATGTCTTTGTACTGATGATGAGGCAGCTTATCTTCTTCCCAATCAAAATCATACGTGTATACCGATGATATGAAAGGTTCATCGCCCGAAGGGAATCTTCGTACTGCCGGAGTGTTCATCATGAACGGATCACTGACCTTGATCCCGTCCGCCTCATACGAATAGCCGTATCCGTCCTCCCAGTCTCCTTCGACTATGCACGAATACACACCCGTTGATGTCTCATGAGACTTCATGTTGATGCGGTCAATGATGTCATGATCTTTGTTATATATGAACAGTTCAAGCGAATTCCTGAAGGGAATGCATGTGGTAAACATCACACCGCCCGGTATGGGCAGAGCTCCTATGGGAAATCCGTTTCCTGTCCTGTGATTATGTCCTTGTGATATAGTAGTTGTCATATAGTGTTTCCAATCGGCACTTATCAGTTAATTATAATATATTCGTTGTTGAGGATGCAATAATATGTTATAATCAGCCGAAATCGCAATCAAACGAAAAGGAGCAATTATGAGTCGCATCGACGAAAATGACGATATGGACATGACCGTTGAACTGGAGCTAGATGACGGCAGGACTGTCAACTGCGCCATTGTCACTATACTGACGGTCGGCGAAAAAGACTATATAGTACTTCTGCCTCTTGATGAAGACGGACAGTCATCCGAAGGTGAAGTATGGTTCTACGGATACAAAGAAGACGAAACAGATCCCAATGTTGAACCGGAGCTTTTCTATATCGATGATGATAACGAATATGAGGCAGTTGCTGATGCATTCGACGAGTACCTCGATAATGAGGAATTCGAGCTTATGAAGGATGAGGCGTGATCACTCGGTCACACTCTCGTAACCCACAGTCTGTCTGTTATATACTTTCTGTTTTCGGCGGCTTCCGCCGCAAATCTTGAAGGCCGCTTACCGTGTCCGCTGCTTACGGTTATCATGTACAGCCGCTGTCTGGCACGGGTCATGGCTACATACATAAGCCTTCTCTCCTCTTCGATACCTTCTTCCGACAGATCCTCATGATGCGGAAAAAGGCCTTCCTGCAGTCCTATGATAAAAACGCACGAAAACTCCAGGCCTTTTGACGCGTGGGCTGTCATAAGCCTTACTTTATCACCAAGACCGCGTTTCTTTAAATGTCTTTCAATGATCTTAGCGCTGTAGCTGCTTCTGTAAAGTACAGCGATCTCACCGGGCTCGTATATTCTATCATCGATCATTTTCTGTATCATGTCACATACAAACGCAGACTCCACATCAGGCGACTCCGTATTTATGACCTCAACAACCCCGTCAGGCTTTGACGGAAGATGATGCTGGATAGGCCGGTCAATTCGCAAGCGGTTGTGTCTTATGAGTGTATCCGCCGCACCTATTATGTTTTCGCTGCATCTGTAATTCATTGACAGCACGACCTTTTTACAGCCCTTGTACTGGTTTAAGAACCTGGTCATAAGAGCCGGCCTGGATCCGCGAAAAGCATATATCGACTGGTCATCATCCCCTACCGCAAATACATTCATACGATCGCCGGCAAGGAGACGGAGCACGTCATACTGAGCCTCATTGATATCCTGGAATTCATCGACGAGAAAATAGCAAAACCTTTCCTGCCACCTCCGAAGGAAATACTCATGACGGTACAAAACTTCCCTGCACAAAAGGATCATATCGTCAAAATCAATGAGATGTTCATCTCTTACGATACAGTTATAGTTTTCATATACCTTTTGCAGATCGTCGAGTTCCCGGATCGTCATATCTTTTCCCGGACCTCGCTTTAAGAATTCTTCTTCACCGAAATTCTTATATGAAGATATAAGGCCAAGGACCATATCTTCATCATCATCGCTGTAATACAGATCATTTGCCGGAGCAGATGATCTTACGGCTTTTCTGAGAAAAGTCCTTTGCTCTTCCTGTGTTATTAGTCTGTTGATCTTTGGATCGAATTCCTGCAATATGTGATAGAACACTGCATGAAATGTCCCGAATGTTACGGGATAAGATCGTCCTTCGACGCTTCGTAGAAATCTTGCCTGCATCTGGCGGGCTGCTTTTTTGGAAAATGTGATGACAAGGATGTTTTCGGGTAAGATGTGGGATTCCTCGATCATCATACGGATCCGTTCAACAAGAAGATGTGTCTTGCCGCTTCCGGGTCCCGCCAGAACAAGCACCGGACCGTCCGTAAGGACAGCCGCCCGGTATTGTTCTTTGTTCAGTTTCATATGTACTTCCTGTCTGAAATGATATTATCTTTTATCCGGCATATACAAGGCCTTCAAACAGATCTTCAATGTTTTCTCCGTCTATCTGGACCGGATAATCCGTCTTGGAGAACTTAAGTCTGATGAGTCTTCCGTCATCAAGCCTGCAGTCAACAAAGGTACTGTTATCGGTCTGTATCGGCAGCAGATGCTCACCTTCGCCCAGAGAGGTCATTCCCTGTTCGTTATAATCATCGTCAAGCATCGTCACCCTGATCGGTTTTAACAGCTTGGCCTCATCGGATGCCCAGCTTATCTTATAAACGCTGTCAACAGACTCGGGCATGCCGTCGTCTCCGACAACATATCTTCCGTAACACGTATATGTTCCGAACAGATCTCCCACCTGTCCGAAATACATATTCTCCGGATCGATCGGAATGAACTCTCCGTAATAATCAGGATCGGAGATATCGTATACAAGATGACAGTTAAATACTCCGGCAAGCTTAACATCGTCATCATTGATGTCAAATACCATCACATCCGTATAATCATTATACGTAAGAGCTAATACATAGATGTATTGCCTGCCGTCTTTTGTAACCACCTTGTACTGTTTCAGATAATTCTTCTCATAGTTGTATGTAAAGTACTCATCAGAGGCTGTTGCGGATTTATCACCTTTTCTTAAGGTAAGAGCAGTACAGTCAAAACCGTTATCATAGTTTTCTACACTTTCATCGGTTTCATAGACAAAATGAAGAGATGTATCACTCTTGTCATCCCATGAGCTTGCATTCATTGGGATATCACAGTTTACGATATAGCCGCTCTTGGCATCGGGAAGATATTCTTCGTTTACGGTTCCGGGCAGTTCATCATAAGCTATCACAACATCGGCGGCTCCTACAGCATAAGGAGCGATCTCATAGGGCCCGAAATAAAAGTGCATGCCGTCATTGTCAAGATACCAGTTATAACCGTAAGTAAGCTCCTGGGTCTCTTCATCGTATACGGTCTCACAATCAAGCTTATAGGTTTTCAGCTTCTCATCCAGATCATCATATTCATCCTCATCGTTTAAGGCCAGAAGCTTCTCCTTAAGAACAGGAATAAGGTCATCTTCCGTAAGCTTTACGACATCGGTGATCAACAGTTTCTTTCCTGTATTTATATCATACGTATATCCGCTCCTGCCGTACATTCCGTGAGCTCCGCCCATGAAGTTCGAATAATCCTCAACATAACTGAGCACCTTTGAATCGGCACGTAATACGGATACTCTCATATAATCGCTGTAAGGCCCGAAGAACGGACGGTTATCCTTCTTGGACGCTCCTGCATCTTCCTGTGCCTGACTGATCATGCCGTCAGCATTTGAAGACGCTGCATCAAGTGATGTGATCGAAGCTTCATTAAGTGATTTATACAGTTCGGGATAAGCATCCTTGCTCTCTTCGGCAACCATCACAGCCTGTGCAAGCCCGTCAAAGACAAGCTTTTTCTCAAGCGGATTGCCCTCCGAGTCCTCTTTTTCCTTGCCTTCGTACCTCTGTGAAAAGTACTTGGACACAAGCTTATACACCGGAAGACTCTTTGCCTCATCCGAAGGTGCTGCTTCATCTTCTGTTGCGGTCTGATCTGTCTTGTTGTCCGAAGGTTTAGCAACATTTACATTTACTTTTGTGTCGCAGGCCGACAGCAGGAAAGCTGCAACAAAAACAAATAAACATATCCTATTTTTCATGCAAAACATTCTCCTCTCTTATAGGGGCAAGTGATATTACACAGTATTGCGAAGCTTTTCGATCGCCTTTTCAAGTCTTCTGATGCTCTCTTCTTTTTTCAGGACCTCCATTAGTTCCGTGGCACCTCCAGGTGTCATCTGCTTACCGGAAAGCGCAGTCCTTATCGGCCACATAACAAATCCGGTCTTGTATTCTTTTTGGGCTGCAAACTCCGAAAGGATCCCAAACAGATTATCGTTTGAAAAATCATCACAGCCCTGCAGTATCGGAAGCACTTCCTCGAGAAGTTTCAGCGAAGAAGCCGCATCAGTCTTCATCTTTTTATGCGTGTACATGGAAATATCGTATTCGGGTACTTCCTCAAAGAAGTCGATATGGTCCCTGATATCCGGGAATATCTCGATCCTTGTCTTTACCATGGCAGCTATCTTCTTAAGATCATAATCCTTTGTTATAACTTCCCTTATATAAGGCAGCGCCATTTCATAAAATGTATCGGCATCCATAGCCTTGAGGTATTCACCGTTCATCCACTTGAGCTTTGTATAATCAAAGACTGCGGGCGATTTGCTCATCTTCGTATAATCAAACTTCTTAATGAGTTCGGGAAGTGACATTATCTCGACATTGTCCTCCGGCGACCAGCCCAGAAGCGCAACAAAGTTAACTACTGCTTCCGATACGAATCCGGCCTCGATAAGGTCTTCATATGACGAATGGCCGCTTCTCTTGGAGAGTTTCTTGTGCTCCTCATCGGTAATGAGCGGACAGTGGACATATACCGGGATCTCCCACCCGAACGCTTCATAGAGCCTGTTGTATTTCGGAGTAGACGACAGATACTCATTACCTCTTACTACATGGGTTATCCCCATCAGATGATCATCAATAACATTAGCAAAATTGTATGTGGGATAACCATCCGATTTGATCAGTATCATATCGTCAAGTTCGGCATTGTCGACAGTGATGTCTCCGTATATCTCGTCATGAAATGTCGTTGTGCCCGTATTGGGGTTGTTCTGCCGTATAACATAGGGCATACCCTTTTCAAGGTTCTCTTTTATCTCTTCTTGGGAAAGCGACAGGCAGTGCTTGTCATATACATTGATCTCCTTGTCCCCGACGGTCTGATGAAGGCTCTCAAGTCTTTCCTTGGTACAGAAGCAATAATATGCCTTGCCCTCATCGACAAGCTGTTTTGCATATTTAAGATAGATCCCCGATGCCTGGCGCTCGCTCTGTACATACGGTCCGCAGCCGCCGTCACGGTCAGGACCTTCGTCGTGTATAAGACCGGTCTTTGCAAGTGTGCGATATATTATGTCAACCGCTCCGTCAACGTATCTTTCCTGGTCGGTATCTTCTATACGTAGAAGAAACTGTCCCCCCTCATGCTTGGCGATCAGGTACGCGTAAAGTGCCGTACGCAGATTACCCACATGCATCCGTCCGGTGGGACTCGGAGCAAACCTTGTTCTTACTGTTTTCATGTAACGATCCTTCTTTCTTTTTATAACTACGACAAGTATTATATAATAATCTGATAAAAATAACAGTAGAAAAAAGCTTCATATGCTGATAAACTATTGTCGCAACAAACACAGAAAGCGGGAAATGATAATGGCTGAACACATTAACATTGAAGATACGATCCCTGTCGGTCCCCTCGGACTGATAGTTCACGAAAGCTGTAAGGATCTCGGTGCAAAGATAGACAAAAAACTTGTGGCTTACCGCAAAAAACAGAACTTAAAGCATCGCGACACCTCCGCATTCTTCGGCTATGAAAGGGATTCATACATCTTAGACTGCGAATGGCCAAGGTTTGGTACCGGCGAAGGAAGATCGATACTTCGCGATACTTCAAGAGGAATGGACATCTATATCCTGGCTGATGTTTGTAATCACAGCAATTCTTTCAAGGTCAACGGTTTTGTTCACTATATGTCTCCCGATGACATCTACATGGATATTAAAAGAGCTATCGCTTCCATCGGCGGAAAAGCTCATCGTATTACGGTCGTGATGCCCTTCCTGTATGA
>JAFRIL010000096.1 GCA_017432845.1 Lachnospiraceae bacterium
AAGAAGTATTTCAGACTGTTTCCCGGAAACGAGGTCAGGCTGATGAACGCGTACTTTGTCACATGTACATCGTACGAGACAGAGGATAAGGGAGAAGTTGCAACGGTTCATTGCACATATGATCCCGCAACGCGCCAGGGAATATGTCCGCCCGACCGTAAGGTCAAGGGAACGATACACTGGGTGAACGTACCGACTGCATTCGAGGCAACGGTAAGGCTGTACGAGAATCTCATCGATGAGGAAAAGGGCGTATACAACGAGGACGGAAGCCTCAACTTAAATCCCGATTCTCTTAAGGTTCTTGAAGGATGCAAGCTTGAGCCGTCATTACAAGATGCCAAGGCGTATGAATCGTTCCAGTTCGTAAGGAACGGATTCTTCTGCGTTGACTATAAAGACTCAACCGAACATCATCCTGTTTTTAACAGGATCGTGTCGCTAAAGAGCAGTTTCAAATGCAGATAGGAGGGGCCCGCAGAGCGGGAAGAACCTGACTGCACGTGGAGCGCCCGTTCGACGAAGTCGAATTCAAAATGCGCGACACACATTTTTGCTTATTTGGAGGTTTGATATGGGTTTATTATCTGGTCTTTCTAACATGGGACTCGGGAAGCTCGAGGGAGCGGATATCTTCGAAGAGGAGAAGAAGCCGGAGGCAAAGCCGGTAGAGCAGGTTAAAGAGCCTGAACCGTTTAATGAGAACGACGTGCTTTTTGACAAGTCGGCAGAGTGCCCCGTGTGCGGAAAGAGCTTCACATTCAGGGCTGTAAGGACAGGTAAGGCAAGGCCTCTCGGACAGGATCCGGACCTTCGCCCCAAGTTTGAAAACTTCGATCCTGCCAAATATGATGTTGTCGTATGTCCCCACTGCGGATATGCGGTTCTTACAAGATATTTCACATCGCTTCCGGCTGCACAGGTCAAGCTTCTGCGAGAAGGCATCGGAGGCAAGGTTCACGGCATAGCAAACAATCCGATCATCTCATACGATGATGCGATCCAGAGATACCAGCTCGCACTGGCTTCGTCGATCGTAAAGCATGCCAAAGACAGTGAAAAGGCGTATGTGTGCCTTAAGATGGCGTGGATCATAAGAGGCAAGAAAGAAACTCTTCCGGAAGATACTCCCGATTACGACAATGTCATGACACAGCTTCGCAATGACGAGAACGAGGCGCTTCAGGCTGCATTTGACGGACTTGTAAATGCGCGCCAGAAAGAGTCGTTCCCGATCGCGGGCATGGATGAGATCACGATCGACTATCTGCTTGCGGTACTGTCCGCAAGGTTCGGAAAATACGATGTTGCCCAGAAGCTCATAGGGGGCATCCTTACCAACAAAACGGCGAACAACAGGATAAAAGACAGGGCACTCGATCTTAAGGAACAGGTTCTGATGGAAATGAAGATGAAAGGAGAGTTTTCATGAAAGCATTTGGAAAATTCATTACATTCGTAGGTATCACAGGTGCGGCTCTTGCGGGTCTGTGGTACTTCTGCGACACCAACAGCAAAAAATGCGAATGCTCATGCGATGATGACGAGTCAGACGCAAATGGCAAAGAGCGTTCATATGTGTCTCTTGATCCCGAGCAGGCTATCGATAAGGCTAAGACCGTAGCAAAGGATCTGGCAGAGGCAGGCAAGGACGGCAAAGAGACTCTCAAGAAGGCTGTAAAATCAGCTGCCCAGGATATCATGAGCAAGGCAGAGGATGCCGCTGTCGGAGTCGGCATCGTAAAGGACGACAAGAAGACAAGCGATTTTGAATTCGAGGATTTCGACAAGGAAGATACGAAAGCGAAGAAGGCTATTGATATTCAGTAAGCGTTTATGCTCTGCATTTGCAGCCGCCGCTCTCTTATGTACAGCTCTTACGGGTTGCAGAGGCGATACGCTTCCGACCGAAGTGGTCTTAACGTCTGATTTTCTGCAGGATGAAGTGTTCAGGCTGGAAGGCCACCCGTGCATGAAGAACGAGATCATGATCTATCTCGTCAATTCCGAAAATCAGTACAGCGACGTTTTCGGAAGCCGCATATGGTCGGTGCCGGTCGGGGAGGGTACTCTCGAGGATTCCTACAAGGACAACATACTTGCCAGGATCGCCCAGATCAAGACAATGAACCTTCTGGCAGCGCAGTATGAGGTATCCCTTGATGAGGAAGAAGAGGCAAAGGTACTGGCTGCGGCAAGGGATTATTACGGATCTCTTGATAAGACGGAGCGAGATCTGCTTGATGTCGACGAAGAGACGATAACAAAGCTGTACCGTGAGTTTGCGATCGCAAACAAGCTGTATGAGACGATAACCGCCGATATCAATCCGGAGATCAGTGACGACGAGGCCAGAACGATAACTGTCCAGACGATACTGATCAAGACATATAAGACAGATCCTGCCGGAAACCGTATAGAGTTTACCGAGGAGGAAAAGAAAAGCGCTCTTTCGCGGATAGCCGCCATCAGGCAGAAGCTTGACGAGGGCGCCCAGTTTGAGGTTCTGGCCGCGGATTATAACGAGGATACGAGGAATGAATACAGCTTCGGACGGGGTGTCATGCCGCCGGAATTTGAGGAGGCAGCATTCAACCTCGGAGCCGGAGAGGTCAGCGACATAGTTGAGACCGAATACGGCTATCACCTCATATACTGCGTCACTACGTTCAATCCCGAGGAGACTGATGCGAATAAGGAAAAGATTGTTGAGAAGCGAAAGCAGGAAGCGTTCAACGAGGTATACGACGAATTTGTCAAGACGCTGACTTCGAATCTCAACAAACCGCTGTATGACAGCATTCATTATGACCCTGACGGGCCCGTAAAGACCACGGGGTTCTTTGATACTTATGATAAATATTTTACGGTTGTTAGCACTCAATCAGATTGAGTGCTAATTTTTTCTTGACTTTGCTTTTTGGCGGGTTTATTATTTTTTCTGATGAGGCGTATTATTGCCGGATACAGTAATAACAAATTAGAAAAGAGGTAGATATAAATGGGAAAAACAGGCAGTTTAACTATCAACAGCGAGAATATCTTCCCGATAATCAAAAAGTGGATGTATTCCGATCACGATATCTTTGCCCGTGAACTTGTAAGTAACGGCTGCGATGCGATCACTAAGCTCAAAAAGCTGGATATCATCGGACAGTACAGCATTCCGGAAGATAAGGACATGGAGATCAGGATCACGGTTGATCCCGAGAACAAGAAGGTCAGCTTTTCGGATACCGGACTCGGTATGGATGCGGACGAGGTCGAAGAGTACATCACCCAGATCGCATTTTCCGGAGCTACGGCATTTCTTGACAAATACAAGGACAAAACAAACGATGACCAGATAATCGGACACTTCGGCCTGGGATTTTATTCCGCATTCATGGTTGCGGATGAGGTTCATATCGATACTCTTTCGTACAAGGAAGGTGCAAAGGCCGTTCACTGGGAGTGTGACGGCGGCACGGAGTATACGATGGAAGACGGCGACAGGACCGAAGTCGGAACGACCATCACGCTTTTCCTTAATGAGAATTCACTTGAGTTCTGCAATGAATACAGGATGAGGGAAGTGCTCAAGAAGTACTGTTCATTCATGCCGACCAAGATATTCCTTGTTAAGGCCGGAGCCGATACACAGTACGAGAACATTCCCGAAGATGAGGTGACCGATAAGGATACCGTCATCGAAAAGTATACCGAGGAAGCCAAGTACGAAGAGAAGGAAGAGGACGGCAAGAAGAAAAAGGTTGAGGTCTCACCCAAGAGAAAGATGGCCAAGATCGTCCGCAGGGAAACTCCGGTCAATGATCCCAACCCGTTGTGGCAGAAGACTCCTTCCGAATGCACGAAGGATGAGTACATAGAGTTCTACCGTAAGGTATTTATGGATTACAAGGAGCCCTTGTTCTGGATACACCTTAACATGGATTATCCGTTCAATCTCAAGGGTATTCTGTACTTCCCGAAGATCAACATGGAATATGAGTCGATCGAGGGCGTTATAAAACTGTATAACAACCAGGTATTCATTGCCGACAATATCAAGGAAGTGATCCCGGAATTTTTGATGCTTTTAAAGGGTGTCATAGACTGTCCCGATCTTCCGCTTAACGTATCAAGATCCGCACTCCAGAATGACGGGTTCGTACAGAAGATAAGCGATTATATTTCCAAGAAGGTTGCCGACAAGCTTGCCGGAATGTGCAAGACGGAGAAGGAAGACTACGAGAAGTACTGGGATGACATCGCACCTTTCATTAAGTACGGATGCTTAAAGGACGACAAGTTCTGCGAGAAGATGACCGATTATATCCTGTTCAAGGATATTGACGGCAAGTATATGACTCTTCCCGAGTGCCTGGAACTTCCCGATAAGAAGGAGACGCAGGAGGCCACCGGCGAAGACGGCGAGAAGGTTGAAGCCGAAGTGGTTGATGAGGGACAATCAACCGATGAGGAAAAATCATCCGGTGATACAGACAAGGAAGACGGGGACGATAAGGAGAAGATCAGAAAGACCGTATACTACGTGACCGACGTACAGCAACAGAGCCAGTACATCAATATGTTCCGCGAGGAAGGCCTTGATGCTGTCATACTTGACCACAATATCGACCAGCCCTTTATCAACCAGCTTGAGTCCAAGAATGAGGATGTCAAGTTTAAGCGTATCGATGCCGGCATCACGGATTCATCGATCGATGATGAAGGCGGCGAGGATAAGAAGAAGACCGAAAAGGACGAGAAGACACTTACCAAGCTGTTCCATAAGGCTCTTTCAAACGACAAGCTTACGATCAAGCTCGAAGCACTTAAGAACGAGAGCATCTCATCCGTTCTTACCGTTTCGGAGGAATCACGCCGTATGCAGGATATGATGAAGATGTATTCGGTAGGCGGCATGGACATGGGTGCTTTCGGATCCGAAGGAGAGACGCTTGTTCTTAACAGCAAGAATACGCTTGTCAAGTATCTGATCGAGAACAAGAAGGGCAATGATGCGGAGATGTTCGCACAGCAGCTCTACGATCTGGCGGTACTGTCCAACAGACCTCTGGCGGCTGACGCCATGACGAAGTTTGTGACAAGATCCAATGTGATCATGCAGAAGCTTTCGGAGAAAGGGAACGCCTGACGGCGTTCCCTTTTTTATTAGGACTGAGACAGGGGGACAGAGACTGAGACAGG
>JAFRIL010000012.1 GCA_017432845.1 Lachnospiraceae bacterium
GGCGGACTCGACCAGATCGGTATGAACATCACTGCGTTTGAATATAATAATGACATTATAGTGGTCGATTGCGGCTTGGCCTTCCCGGAGGATGACATGCTCGGAATCGACCTTGTAATTCCGGACACTACGTTTCTGGAGGACAATGCCGATAAGGTCAGGGCGCTTGTCATCACTCACGGCCATGAGGATCATATCGGTGCGATACCTTATGTGCTTCAAAAGCTTGCCATTCCGGTATATGCGACAAGGCTTACGATGGCTCTTATCGAGAACAAGCTTGAAGAGCACCAGATGATGGATGTGACAGACCGCCACGTAGTCACTGTGGGCGAAAAGCTTACATTCGGGTCGCTTGGTGTCGAATACATCAGGACAAATCACAGCATAAGTGATTCATGTGCGCTTGCGATAACCTCACCGATAGGGACCGTGATCCATACGGGTGATTTTAAGGTTGACTATACGCCGGTGTTCGGGGAACCCATCGATCTGTCCAGGTTTGCCGAACTCGGAAGACAGGGCGTGCTGGCACTTTTGTGCGACTCGACAAATGCCGAGAGAGAAGGATTTACGAATTCGGAAAGGACCGTCGGACACGCGTTTGATACGATCTTTTCGGAGAACAGGAAGTCCAGGATAATAGTTGCGACATTCTCGTCGAATGTTGACAGGGTACAGCAGATAATAGATGCGGCGGAGCACTACGGCAGGAAAGTGGCGCTTGAGGGCCGCAGCATGAGAAACATCACGAAGACGGCGATAGAGATGGGATTCCTGCGCATTCCCGACGGAGTGCTTATAGAACTGTCCCAAATCTCGGAATATGCGGATAATGAGATAGTACTGATCACAACAGGCAGCCAGGGTGAGTCGATGGCGGCGCTTTCACGTATAGCATCGAGCATGCATAAGAGTGTGTCGATCCGCCCCGGGGATGTCGTCGTATTTTCGTCAAACCCCATACCCGGTAACGAGAAGGCTGTCTTCAAGGTAATAAACGAGCTGAGCGCCCAAGGCGCCAAAGTCATCTTCCAGGATACTCACGTCAGCGGACATGCATGCCGCGAAGAGATAAAGCTCATCTATACGCTTGTAAAGCCCAAGTTTGCCATGCCGGTCCACGGAGAGCACAGGCATCTCATGGCGCAGAAGGACATAGCTACCGAAGTGGGAATACCGTCCGAGAACGTGTTCATCCTTACGTGCGGACAGATTCTCGAACTTGACCGCGATAGCGCAAAGGTTGTCGGGGAGGTGCCAGCCGGTGCGGTGTTTGTTGACGGACTCGGTGTCGGGGATGTCGGAAATGTAGTGCTGCGAGACAGACAGCGTCTGTCGGAAGACGGTATCGTGATTGTCTGCATCACGCTTGTGCCCGGTGAAAACACTGTGACATCGGGACCTCTTGTCATGTCCAGAGGCTTTGTATATATCAAGGAGTCGGATGAGTTCATGGAGGAGGCAACGGACGTTGTCATAGAAGCCCTTGATAAGATCAGGGAAAAGAACATTACGAGCAGGATCAGGATAAGAGATAACATAAGGGATGCACTCTCGAGCTTCATCTGGAAACGTATAAAGAGAAGTCCCATAATCCTGCCGATACTGATGGAAGAAGACGAGACTTTGTTATGATGGATGACAGGCTTGCAAAGGCGGCCGATGCCGTTAAAGCGGCATTAAAAGAGACTGCCGAATATAAACAGTACGAGGATCAGAAGAAGCTGGTGCGCCTTGATCCCGGAAAGAGGGAGCTCATCGAGCGAGCCAGGCAGCTTCAGGAACGGTTCATGAACCTTCCCGAGGACCAGAAGAACGGTGACTATGCCGAGTCGCTCCAGAACGAGTACGAGGAGATAGCGGAGGATACGGTCGTATACGACTACTCGAGAGCCGAAGCGATGTATGTCACCATGGTCCAGGAAGTACTCGCAAGGATCATAGATGATATCGATATAGAGGTATGACAGAGGAAAACAGATGAACGTTAAGAACTTAGCCCTCGGATTCATGGGTTTTATAATAAGGGCATCCGTTCTTGTGATCGCCATAATGCTTGTGGCGAAGGTCGGGAAACAGGCATATGATTTTGGCTTCAGGATATTTACCGAAGAAGCGATGTCGCCCGAACCGGGAAGGGATGTGGCAGTAACTATCGTGCAGGGTGATTCCACGATGGATGTCGGACGTATGCTCGAGGAAAAGGGTCTCATACGCGATCCGAACCTGTTTTATGTGCAGAAGAAGTGCAGCGTTTACGACAACGACATTCAGCCGGGATTTTACACGCTCAATACTTCGATGACTGCCGAGGATATGTTTGCGATAATCGCAGGCAAGAAGGATTCTGAAGAAGATGGCGACGGCGAGGATTCGGAGGGAGCCGATGACGCGATAGTTGCCGAGCCTCTTACCGAAGGAGAGTCTGCAATCGACAAAGCTTCCGGAGAATGGGAAGGTGTTGAGGGCGAAGAAGGAGAGGTTCATGATCCCTTCGAAGAGGGCGCTACCCAGGATGGCGGTGAAGGCGAAGGACAAGAGGGTGAAGCGGAAGGCGACGGTGAACAGCAGTGATAGAGGACGAGCGGACAGCCGCCTATATCGCATCACTTGATGTTCCTCTTCCGGAACAGTTGCAGGAGATAGAGAAAAGGGCGACAGAAGAAGACATACCTATCATAAGGCCTTCTGCAAGAAGCCTGCTCCGCTTTGTTCTGGCCGGTAAGGCACCCGAAGCGATACTCGAGATCGGAACGGCTGTAGGATTTTCCGCGATATTCATGGCGCACTGTACGGGGACCGGCACCGTTATTGATACTATAGAAAACTACGAAAAACGGATAGCAGCTGCCAGGGCGAACATTGCGGGGTCCGGATTGCAGGATCGGATCAACCTCATCGAAGGTGATGCAACGGATGTTCTGGCGCGTCTTGTCAAAGAAGGCAGAAAATACGGCCTCATATTCATGGATGCCGCAAAGGCGCAGTATATAAGCTACCTGCCGCTTTGCAAAAAACTTCTGGAAAACGGCGGCATACTCGTATCGGACAATGTCCTGTTCGACGGTGATATCGTACAGTCAAGATTTGCGATAAGACGCCGTGACAGAACGATACATGCAAGGATGAGAGAGTATCTGCGTACCCTTACAGCAGACGAAGACTTTACAACGACGATAATCCCGTCCGGTGACGGGATAACGCTTTCGGTATTACGGTAACAGCCATATGGATAAGATCATCAAACCGGAACTGCTCCTGCCTGCAGGAAGCCTTGAAGTATTAAAGACGGCCGTAAGGTACGGTGCTGATGCGGTATATATCGGAGGGCAGGCTTTCAGCCTTCGGGCCAAGGCCAAAAACTTCACACCGGAAGAGATGGCGGAGGGTATACGGTATGCCCACGAGAGGGGCGTGAAGGTATATGTTACCGCCAATATCATCGCACACGAAGATGACCTTGATGACGCCGAAGAGTATTTTGCGCAACTGTCCGAAATATCGTGCGATGCCCTGCTTATATCCGATCCGGGGCTGTTTGAGATCGCGCGTAGAGTATGTCCCGATATTCCGATACACATAAGCACACAGGCAAACAACTGCAACCATGGAACATTCGAGTTCTGGAAAAAGCTCGGTGCAACGAGGGTCGTGTGTGCCAGGGAACTGTCGCTTGATGAGATAAAACGTATCAAGCGCAGCATCGGTTCCGATATGCAGATAGAGTGCTTCGTTCACGGAGCGATGTGCATTTCCTATTCCGGAAGATGCCTTCTGTCGGCATATATGACGGGAAGAAGCGCGAACAGCGGAGAGTGTACGCATCCATGCAGATGGAAATATGCCGTTGCGGAAGAGACGCGTCCGGGCGAGTATATGCCGGTCGAAGAGAATGAAAGAGGTACTTTTCTCTTTAATTCCAAAGACCTTTGCATGATA
>JAFRIL010000097.1 GCA_017432845.1 Lachnospiraceae bacterium
AAACCGGAAAGGGAGAAAATCATGGACTGTAAAGTTAGTGATCTGTATGACCTGTCACATTCGCTGGCAGGGGACTATCTCAAGGGATTTGCGTATCCCTGGGAAGCACTCGAAGGCATCAAGGAACTGATCCTTAAGATAGGTGCGACACTTCCTGCGGATGAGTACGATCATCCGGAGGAGGATGTGTGGATCGCAAAGGATGCAAAGAGATATCCGAACAACTACATCGGCGGACCGTGCATCATCGGACACGGTACAGAGATAAGGCCCGGAGCCTTCGTAAGAGGTTCGGCGCTTGTCGGGGACAACTGCGTTGTCGGAAATTCCACGGAACTTAAGAACGTCATACTGTTCGATAACGTTCAGGTTCCCCACTATAACTATGTCGGCGATTCGATACTCGGATACAAGGCGCATATGGGAGCGGGCTCTATCACGAGTAACGTTAAGTCGGACAAGAAGCTCGTCGTTATCAAATCGGAAGACGAGAAGATCGAAACGGGACGAAAGAAGGTCGGTGCGATGCTCGGCGACAGGGTTGAGGTCGGATGCAACAGCGTTCTTAATCCCGGAACGGTCATAGGCCGTGACAGCAATGTCTATCCGGTTTCATGCGTGCGCGGAGTGGTCCCGGCCAATTCGATCTACAAGGAAGCTAAGAAGATCGTGATCAAGCAGAACTGATGCGAGCAACAAGATCTACAAGAGTAACAAGATCAACAGGAGTAACAAGAGTAACAAGAGTAACAGGAGTAACGTTCAAATATGGGAGGAAGTAACATGAAGGTAATAGTAGCAAAAGATTATGAAGACGGTGCACAGAAGGCAGCTGATTTTATCGATAAGCTCGTTCGCGAAAATCCCACATGCACACTCGGCCTGGCAACCGGTTCCAGCCCTGTCGGCATGTACAAAGAGCTTGCAAGAAGATGTAAGGAAGAGGGCCTTGATTTTTCAAAGGTTCATTCGGTAAATCTTGACGAGTACGTGGGCCTTGAGCCGACGCATCCCCAGAGCTACAGATATTTTATGGATGACAATCTGTTCAACCATATCAATATCGACAAGGCAAACACTTATGTTGCAAAGGGAGTCGGCGATGTTGAGGCTAACCTCAAGGAGTTCAACGACATCCTTGATAAGACGGATATCGATCTGCAGGTTTTGGGAGTTGGTCCCGACGGACATCTCGGATTCAATGAGCCCGGCGCAACACTTTACGAGAAGGCTCACAAAGAGACTCTTGAGGATTCGACGATCGATGCGAACACGAGATTTTTTGCAAACCGCGACGAGGTTCCCCGTTATGCCGTAACGATGGGAATGGGTTCTATCATGAAGGCCAAGACACTTCTTATGATCATCAACGGAAACAAGCAGGAAGCTGCAAGAAAGCTCCTTCTCGAAGACAAGATAGATCCGATGTGTCCCGCAACATTCATGAGACTTCATCGCGATGCGATCGTCGTGATCGAAAAATCACTTGCCGACGAGATCGGCTACAAGGAGTCTTGATCACCGTCCAAACGATGTATCAGAGGAGAAAATCATGTGCGGAATAGTTGGTTACGTAGGAGATGCGCAGGCAGCTCCGGTGCTGCTTGGCGGCCTTGCAAAACTTGAATACAGAGGATATGACTCTGCCGGACTTGCGGTAAGGGACGGTGATAATCCGGCCGTTGTCGTCAAGACGACCGGCAAGCTCAATAACCTTGTCGAAAAGACCGATGAGGGAAGAGCACTTCCCGGAACGTGCGGCATAGGCCACACGAGATGGGCCACTCACGGTGCGCCGAGCCAGACCAATGCACATCCGCATGTGTCGGGCAACTGCACCAATTCGGGATCGGGTGTTGTCGAGTCCGAGGTTGTCGGAGTCCACAACGGTATCGTTGAAAACTATCAGGAGCTAAAAGCCAAGATGGAGCGCCACGATTACCGTTTTTACTCGGATACCGACACCGAGGTTTTGATCAAGCTCGTCGATTATTACTACAAGAAATACAAGATGGGACCGATCGATGCACTTGCCAAGACGATCGTCAGAGTGCGCGGTTCATATGCGCTTGCGGTCATGTTCTCGGATCATCCGGGCAAGATATTCGTGGCCAGAAAAGAATCCCCGATGATCATCGGTGTGAACGGGGGCGAGTCGTTTGTCGCATCTGATGTCCCTGCGATACTGTCGCACACGAGAAGCGTATACTACATCGGAAACCTTGAGATGGCCGAGATATCGGCAGGTGAGGTTACGTTCTACAATCTCGACGGAGATGTGATCGAGAAGGAGATCACCGAGGTCGAATGGGATGCCGAGGCGGCCGAGAAGGGCGGCTTCGAGCATTTCATGATCAAAGAGATACATGAACAGCCCAAGGTTGTTCTCGATACTCTTCACAAATACATTCACGAAGCGGATGATAAAAGGTTCATCGATCTGTCCGAATCGGGGCTGACCGATGAGATGATAAAAGGATTTTCGTCCATATATATCGTTGCCTGCGGAAGCGCATGGCACGTCGGGATGGAGGCACAGTACGTCCTTGAAGAGATGTGCGACATCCCGGTAAGGGTGGAGCTTGCATCGGAATTCCGCTACCGCAAAAATCGTCTGATCAAGGATTCGCTTGTCATCATAATATCCCAGTCGGGCGAGACTGCGGACTCTCTTGCGGCGCTTCGGATGGCCAAGGAAAAAGGTGTTGCAACTCTTGCGATCGTAAACGTTCTGGATTCGTCGATAGCACGCGAAGCCGACCACTGCCTGTACACGCTCGCGGGCCCGGAGATATCTGTTGCAACAACGAAGGCATACAGCTGCCAGCTTGTCGTGATGTTCATGATCACGCTGAAGTTTGCAAAGACACGCGGATGCCTTGACGATTACGATGAGTATATTACGGAGCTGTTGTCGATACCCGATAAGATGACAAAGGTGCTCGATGACAAGGAGAGGATCCAGTGGTTTGCGTCCAAATATTCGAACGCAAGGGATATATTCTTTATCGGGCGCGGGATAGACTATGCGGTGTGCCTTGAAGGGTCGCTTAAGATGAAGGAGATTAGCTACATCCATTCCGAAGCTTATGCAGCCGGAGAGATGAAGCACGGCACGATATCGCTCATCGAGGACGGGACACTCGTCATCGGTGCGCTCACGCAGACAGACCTGTATGAGAAGACCCTGTCGAACATGATGGAGTGCAAGAGCCGCGGTGCATATCTGATGGGACTGACATCATACGGCAAATATGATGTGGAAGATTCCGTGAACTTTGCAGTGTATGTTCCGAAGGTCGACGAGCACTTTATCGGAAGCCTGGCGATAATACCTCTGCAGCTGCTCGGATACTACCTCAGTGTCTCGAAGGGACTGGACGTGGACAAGCCCCGCAACCTTGCCAAATCAGTGACCGTGGAGTAAAATATGTCGTGACCGCGAAGCGGTCATGACTTGGCGACGCTGACCCGACGAAGTCCGGGTCAGTGTTGGTTGTTGGCAAGAGAAAGAGTGGATAAATATGCAAGAATACAAGCCCGTAAAAGAGGGAAAGGTCCGCAGCATCTACGACATCGGTGATAATCTCGTCATCGTTGCGACCGACAGGATCAGCTGCTTTGACGTTATACTTGATAATGTGATCACCGACAAGGGCAGGGTCCTGACCCAGATGTCAAGATTCTGGTTCGATTATACGAAGGACATCGTCCCCAATCATATGATCTCAACGGATGTGAACGATATGCCCGAGTTCTTCCGTACGAAGGAATTTGAAGGACGAAGCATGCTCGTAAAAAAGCTGTCGATGATCCCTGTCGAATGTATCGTAAGAGGTTACATCACGGGTACCGCATGGAAAGAGTATAAGGAAAAAGGAACCGTCTGTAACACAGAAGTTGCCAAGGGTCTTGTTGAATCCGAAAAGTTTCCCGAGGCTATCTTCACACCTTCCACAAAGGCCGAGATAGGAGATCATGACGAGAATATCTCTTATGACAGATGCATCGAATATCTCGAGGAAAGATATCCGGGTAAGGGAGCCGAATATGCCGGAAAGATCCGCGACTGTTCGCTTGCGATATACAATAAGTGTGCAAACTATGCAAATGAGCGCGGTATAATCATCGCCGATACCAAGTTTGAATTCGGACTTGATGATGAAGGAAACGTAGTGCTCGGAGATGAGGTCTTAACACCGGATTCATCAAGGTTCTGGGACAAGTCGCAGTATGAGCCCGGAAGAGGACAGCTCTCTTTTGACAAGCAGTTCGCAAGAGACTGGCTGACGAACAATCCGGGACATTCGTGGAAGCTTCCCGAGGACGTTACAAAGGGTACTATAGAGAAATATCTTAAAGGATACAAAATGCTTACAGGGAGGGATCTATGAGTACGGATTCCTATCAGAGCCCGCTTTCCGAGCGTTATTCATCCAAGGAGATGCAGCACATCTTTTCTCCGGACATGAAGTTTTCAACATGGAGAAAACTGTGGATCGCACTTGCCGAGACCGAACAGGAACTCGGCCTTTCCTCAGACGGAAAACCCGTCATTACGGATGAGATGCTCGAAGAGATGAGGGCTCATATTTATGATATCAACTATGATGTTGCCAAAGAGCGCGAGAAGCAGGTAAGGCATGACGTGATGAGCCACGTGTATGCATACGGCGTGCAGTGCCCGAAGGCAGCAGGCATCATACATCTCGGTGCCACAAGCTGTTATGTCGGAGACAACACGGACATCATCGTGATGCGTGAAGGACTTCGCCTTGTTAAGAAAAAGCTCGTGAACGTCATCGGCATACTCGCTGATTTTGCGAAGAAGTACAAGGATGTTCCGACTCTTGCATTTACGCATTTCCAGCCGGCACAGCCCACGACCGTGGGAAAGAGGGCAACTCTTTGGATCAATGAGTTTATGATCGATCTTGAGGACTGCAACTATGTGCTTTCATCATTAAAGCTTCTCGGATGCAAAGGTACGACGGGTACGCAGGCATCGTTCAAGGAACTGTTTGATAACGATAAGGAAAAGCTCGATAAGATCGACGGAATGATCGCAGCCAAGATGGGATTTGATTCCTGCTATCCGGTCAGCGGCCAGACTTATTCGAGAAAGGTTGATACAAGGGTGTTAAACATCCTTGCGGGTATCGCTGCGAGCGCACACAAAATGTCAAATGACATAAGGCTTTTGCAGCACATAAAAGAGGTCGAAGAGCCCTTCGAGAAAAATCAGATCGGATCGAGTGCGATGGCATACAAGCGCAATCCGATGAGATCGGAGAGGATAGCTTCGCTTTCGAGATATGTAATGATCGATGCGCTCAATCCTGCGATCACATCCGCGACCCAGTGGTTTGAGAGAACACTTGATGACTCTGCGAATAAGAGGCTTTCCGTTGCGGAAGGATTTCTTGCCATTGACGGCGTGCTCGATCTTTGCATGAATGTAACGAACGGACTTGTCGTTAATGAGAAGGTCATAGACAGACATATCAGAGCCGAGCTGCCGTTCATGGTGACGGAGAACATCATGATGGATGCGGTAAAGGCAGGCGGAAACAGACAGGAACTTCACGAGTCGATAAGACAGCTGTCCATGGAGGCGGGTGCCCACGTAAAGCGTGACGGGGCCGATAATGATCTTCTGGATCTTATCGCCGCATCGGATGATTTTGACCTGTCAAGGGAAGAGCTCGAATCATACATGGTTCCGGGTGATTATGTCGGCAGGAGCGTTGAGCAGGTCGATACGTACATTAACGATACAGTAAAGCCCGTACTTGACGAAAATCGCGATCTTCTGGGTATAGATGCAGACATAAGAGTCTGAGGCAGGATAATGGATAAGAAAAAAAGGACACGTTTTCTTATAATAACAGGAATCATACTGGCGGCACTTCTTGTGGGGATATTCCTGACTGCAGATCCGCTCAAGGAAGAAGAGCCGATAAGGATCGTGATGAAGGATGCGGTGCTGCATGAAGAGGCACAGGTAAATTTCTTCGGGATCCGTCCGGTCAATCCGGCAGTCATATCGGCGTATACGGTCACTGCGATCATCTTCGTCTTTGCACTTATTACAAGGATATTCGTGATACCTAAGTTTTCGCATACACCGGGCAGGTTCCAGATGCTGCTCGAGCAGGCGGTCGGACTGTTTGACGGCCTTGCCACATCCAACAGCCCTCACAGGCATAAGTTCCTCGGAGCATATGTATTTACCGCGGGTACTTATATTTTCATCGGAACGATGTTTGAACTCCTCGGCGTGATGGCACCGACCGTTTCCGGCGGCAGCATAGCGCTTCCGGCTCCGCTTGCCGATATAAACGGCGCCATATCGATGGGTGTGTTCTCATACTGTGTGATACTCTCCGGAGGTATAGCGGGCAACAAGTTCAAAGGCGTTCTTAATACACTGAAGGATTTCTCACTTCCGATATCAATGAGCTTCCGTCTGTTCGGTGCGCTGCTTTCCGGTGCACTCGTCACGGAGCTCGTTTATTACTATATAACCACAAGTTTTGTGATCCCCGTGTTTGTTGCCGTTATGTTCACGATGCTGCATGCGCTCATCCAGGCGTATGTGCTGACGATGCTGACGGCTCTTTTCTATGGGGAAGTTTCCGAGACGCATACTGAGGCATCGTCGGAAGAACAGTGAGATAAAAATTACGACAGGAGAATACATAATGATTAACGGAGGTAGTGTTATGAATCGTATCATGGTCAGGATCGCAGCAGTTCTTGCGATCGTGCTGCTCGTAGGAGCATTTGCAAAACCCGTTACCGTTCATGCAAGTGATACTGAGCAGGTTGCGATCGCGGCAATGTCGGATGAGGCGTCATTCGTTCATGACAAGGCATGGGCAGCGGGCATCCTTGTTGCGGTAGTCGCTGCAGCAGGCGCGATCTCAATGGGTCTTGTCATATGGAAGACCATCGAAGGTATTGCCAGACAGCCCGAGGCAGAGGGTAAGATAAGAACGGCGATGATGCTCGGCCTGGTGTTTGTCGAGACGGCCATCATTTATGCGCTGATCGTGGCGATCCTGATAGTATTTGTACTGTAGATAGGAGCTGAAAAATGCCGCTTAACATTGATTGGCAGCAGATACTGCTG
>JAFRIL010000013.1 GCA_017432845.1 Lachnospiraceae bacterium
GAAACAGTCTCTTTCGAAGATCTTCGGGAAACAGATCCAGTACGGTACGTTCTTTATCGTCCTTTGTGGCACTGACATATCCGGCAGGTTTATTGAGCATGTAGTACACGTGCTGTTTATACTCGACTGTCCGGCCGTCAAGTGATACATGATCCGATGTGCTGATATGCAATGCAGGATCAGTGCAGGTTGCTTCATTCACTTTGACCAACCCTTTTCTGATAAGGTTTTTTACTTCGCTCCTGCTCCCCGTGCGGCAGTCTGTTAAGTATTTGTCCAGTCTTATCGTTTTCGTCATGATCCTTGGCCGGCCGGGTCCTACCACACACTTATCCTGTCTGAAGGTGCAAGGTACATATTATCACCCTCTTTGACGTCATATGTCTCGTAAAATTCGTCAAACTGCTGAAGCACGGCATTGGTTCGAAGATACGAAAGCGGGTGGACATCGTGCATTGCCGAGTCCATTTCATATTCGGGGGTTATTACCGTCCTGTATACTGTTGCAAGTTTTTTAAAGAATGCATCATAGTCAAACCCGTCGACAGATTCTGCCATTGACAGCAGTACCTTCACGCTTCCCATGTCGGCTATCGCTTCGGTCTGTATGTTATTCCCCGGAACGTTCAGGCCATCCCATATCGTGATATTATTGAAATATGAAACAAGCTTGTCCGTCCTTTGTCTGAATGCGGCATAGTCCTCTTTCTGCCACCAGTCTCTGAAATTGCCATCCTTGTCAAACTGCGACCCGTTCGTATCAAAAGCATGCGAGATCTCATGTCCGATGACATATCCTATTCCTCCCATGAGTTCTTCTTCCGACATGTTCTCGTGGTAGAAGTCTCCCTCAAGGATCCCCCGGATGATCAAGAACTTGTTTTCCTGAGATTCGTAAAAGGCATTTGCCTGAAGGATATCTGATATCGGCCACAGTTCCCTGTCGATCTTCTGATCCGTCAGATGTGCATCTACGGAATTGACATACAATGCTATCGTTTTACCCGCTTCGTAATAATTCATTCCGGTAAGGTCGACACCCTCATAATCATACATCCATTTATCCGGATATACGGCACAGATCGTTATCGCATCCAGTTTTTCGATCGCTTTTTTGCGGGTTTCCTCCGACATCCAGTCCTCGGATTCAAGCATGGTCCGGTACTCTTTGATGATCCTCTGGCACAATTTGGTGATATCCTCCTTCATGGCGCTCGAATCATACTTTTCAAGATACGCCCTGGCTAAGGCTTCCGGCAGGGCTCTTCGGGTATTGCTTAAGGCAATCTTTTCATCGGACATAATGCCGCTTATGCCATAGATTGCCTGAGTTCTTTTTACTACGGTATCAAATGCATCACGGTCCGTCAGGTATGCAGCCGAATCAATATAACCGGTCAGCATATATGCCTTGATAAGATCCAGATTATCCTCGGTATAAATATTGGCAAGTGACCTGAAATAGGCGGGATTTTCAACCTGATAATCCTTCGCATTACCGTATCCTTTTGCCGATATCATCTTCATTACGGGCACATCCGGACAAAGGGAGGAAAACTCTTCCTCAGTAAGTACATTATTGCATTTTTCAACGAAATCGCTGGACATCTTCTCGGAACTGGTATACATATGCTGCGCAAGCAGTGTTTCAAATGCTATGGCATCCTCAAATATCACAAGCGCTTCCTCTTTACTGTACATAAGGCGCATAAGAAGCGTAACCATTTCTTCCTTGTATGCCTCATATGCCCTGTCCCCCTGTTCCGTGCGGTCCAGGTATTCCCTGGGATCCCCCAGGAACAAATCAGGCTCGGCAACATCTACGATGTATCGTGACGAATCATCATATGCCTGGGTATTCTGGATACGAAAGAGCTTAGGAACAGAGTATGACCTGTCCTGATCACAAAGCAAAGCTGTTGCATCTTCAAGAGAAGATATGTTGCTTATATCATTAACCGTACTTCGAAGCGGAGATAGTCCTTCGTCATTTCTCCTGTCCCAGTCGATGGCAAGATCATAATAACTGCGTACAAGCTTTGCATCACTGCCGGAAAGAGATCCGTCATTTATCATCTCCAGTATCTTCTTCTCCGTCTCTTCCTGCGCTTTGTTAAATGATCCTATATTTACAGGCATTCCTTCCGGAACGTCGTTCTGACAGATCCAGTCCCTGTTTACATACAGGTGAAAATCATCCGCAGGATCTGTTGGCATATCAGCAGTTATATTCTTTTTTATATCGGAATCTATCCACGGACTGCCGCCTGTGGTGACGATATCATCCCCTTGTTCGCAGGCAGCTACATAAGGCACCGCGGCTTCGTATAGATCCGACAGCCAGGTGTTGCCGTTAGCTCTCTTAATATCCAGCGTATTGATGATAACGGACCTTACCCTTGCCTTGTCATCCGTTCCGGGATACATCATGGAACTGGTTGAGCTTATAACATAATAGTTATCTCCTTTGTGTCCAAGATAAAGCATCTCATGACCTTTGAAGAACAAGATCGCACCGGGAGCAAGCGTATCAAGAAGCGCCTTTTTTTCGTCATCAGAAGCTTCCGCTATGTCATATTTTTCAACAGGCATGGCTGCCTGCCACGTCGTGTTTCTCGGAAGTTCGAGTCCGAAACACTTATATACATCCCTTACATAGCTTGAGCAGTCGACCGATGAGAGCATTCCGCCCCATCCGTACGTATCCCCCAGCTTCTCATAAGCCTGCTTTACGATATTGGCAGTCGTAAGAGGAAGATATCCGTCATTAAGACCGTGATGTATGGAAACAAGCGCCTGTTTTCTGGCATACATCCCGTCCTCATCCCTGACCGGTATCCAGACAGTATAGTTATAATATGAGCTCCTGTTTGCGATCATCCTGCCGTACTCATACGGTTCAACCTTCTCAAGAACCGTACCCATCGTCAGCATGAGCCCGGACAGTTCCGGATTTGTATTCGACTCTTCGAGTACGATCTTCGAATCGGTAACCACCATCACTTTTTTATCGGGTATCTGCCACGCCGACAGCCATTCATCCTTGCTGTGACAAATTGCTATATCCTTTGACGCTATCCATCCCGATACGCAAGAAGTATTGCAGTAATAATACGCTCCATCCGCCGAAGACGCATATATCGCGACCGGTTCACCTACACGCACAGCGGAATTCTGCATGTTGTCAAAGTCACTGTCGCCGGGATCGTCGGCAATGATGTGATCTGTCGGATATGCGCGTACATCCGACCGCTTCACCGCGATACCGAACCGGATTTGTTCGGCAGCTGACGCATCGGGATCTTCTATATTTTCGAGTATATCCGTTACATAACGTCCCGAGATCGTGTTATCCTGACTGTCATAATGCTTCCCGTCAAGATAGACCGACAGGGATGACATAGCGGACTTCCATCTGGCAAGATTTGCCGAGACACCGTTATATGTACCTTCCGCTGCCGCAAGATCGTTCATTGTACAGTCCTTACAGTTAAGATATAAACTGTTCAATTCCTTTATCGTATCCGCATCAGCCAATATCTCATCTGTCCCCTCAATATCCTTTGTCCAGTATTGAGGCGACAGCATTTCATCCGTCACTTCCGGCAGTGCCGTAACACTTGCGGATACTGCACAAGGCATTGCCAGAAGAACAGCCAATGTTAATGATATTATCCTTTTAAATTTCATATACCCTTCTCCTTGGTTAAACCTTCAGAAAGCAAAATGTTCTTAAGTTCCTCCGCTGCCTTATGCGTTCCGGCTACTATCGGGCATGGTCTGTCAAGTGTTATCGCAGATCCGTCCGGCTGCCCGATATATCCTCCCGCTTCTTCTATGATCACGCTTGCTGCCGCATAATCATACGGCTGAAGTTTCATCTCCACATACCCTACATTTGATCCGGAAGCTATCCTGCAAAGGTCTATGGCAGCAGAGCCTCCGTTTCTGACCGAAAGACTGTTCATGAAAATTTCCTTCAATACCGAGAATACAATATCCCCTTCATTGTATCTGGCACACCCGAAGGCTACTATGCCTTCACTCATTCCTTTGTCTGTTATGCGAAGCGGCCTGCCGTTAAGTGTTGCACCTTGGCCTGATGCGGCAACGTACATCCGGTCCGTGTATGGATTGAACACCCATCCGGCTGTCATCACGCCACCTTCGGCAAGTCCGACGCTTACACAACTGTTTTGGTAGTCAAACATCAGGTTTGTTGTCCCGTCTATGGGGTCGATGAAAAAAGTATATCCATCTCCCACATGTCCGGTACTTCCTGCCGTATCCTCTTCACCGTAAAACTGAGCACCGTCAAATACAGCAGACAGGCGCCCTATCAGATATTCCTGTATCTTCACATCATAGTCCGTCACAAAATTTGCCGGACCTTCCTTGGCGTGGACCGTACTTTCATCAGGCCGTGCATCCCACAACATCTTTCCGGCAGACCGGACAGCCTCTTCAACAGTTTTTATATCTTCTTTGCTGATCATACCAGTTCACAATCCCAGACACCGATCTCGGTATCGGCAAACACACTCTTTAGTCTCTTCTGCAGATCTGTTTTGGAGGTGCCCTTTTTCAGCACCGCCTGAAGGAATCCGCCTCCTCCGGCACCGCAGATCATCTTTCCGGCCAGAAGGTCAGAGCACGAATCAAATATCTGATCGATAAGAGTATTGGTGGATCCACTGTCTATCATCTTTGACAGTTCCCAATGCTGATCAAGAAGCCGGGCAAAAGCATCGATATTGCCTCGCTCAAGTTCGAATCTTTGCAGTGTCGCGTTTCTTTGTATCTCATACAGGGCATTTACAGTGTCCTTTTCGTTCCCTAGGTATCTGCCGACCACATCACGCAGAAGATTTCTTGCAAGCCTTCGCTGCCCGGTGTATATAAGGGCAAAACGACTGTTGAGTTCTTCAAGCGTTTCGTCATCAAGCGTGATATGTCTGACATTTAACGACTGTACGAGGCCGGGCCTGCTGGTGATATATTTTATCCCGTCAGTTACTCCTCCTACCTGATCCTGCCATCCGCCGCCTGTCGACATTATCTGTTCCATAGCAAGCACATGTGAGTACAGATCATCCTCGGTATGCTTTATTCCAAGAAATTCGAACAGTGCTTTTACACAGGAAGCTGCAAGTATTGAACTTGTTCCCAGTCCGGATCCTTTAGGGACTCCGGTAACTTCGGTATCCATCCAGATACCGCCGCCGAGTCTTTCCAATATGCTTTTAAGATCTCCGCCTTTTGAAGGTATGACCCCGCATGCAAGAAAGGCGGATTTTTGCAGAACAAAAGGATCAAAGGGATCGCCCACCGCCCTTAACTGGTCAATATCATCAAACTCGCCGTGTACATCCATGTCTGCAGATTCGAATATCACCCTGTATTCCGGAAGTTTTCTCAGTGTGACCTTTACCGGACGCTTTCCATCGATGAGGATTGCGGCATTTAATACGGTTCCCCCGTTTTCATTACAATATGGCGGGGTATCAGACCACCCTCCCCCGAAGTTCACGCGAAGAGGGAGTCTTACTGTATGCTCATCATATATGATCTTTGCATCTGTGTTCTCCTTCAGGCCTTCAAGCGCTGTAGACAATATCGCTTCGGAAAGAACCGAAAAAGCCTTGCTGACCTGCGTCTCATCATTAAGAGCCGTTCCTATATAATAATGATAACGCATTTGCTCGCCAAAGGCGGACTTCTTAAGCCTTCTGTCAAGCCATTGCTTTTGTATCTTGGATAAGGGGCCGGGAAGAAAAGCCTGCTTTGCGGGAACGCCTTCACTGATAAGTACAGCAATATCGTTCATGGCAACCAGCTCTTCCATCCGCTTATTCCATTCTATTATCGCTTTGGGATCGGCATCGGCAAAACCGTCAGCCATTGATTTTCCAGAAGGAAGGGGCTTGTTATCCATTACGGATCTGTATATCTCAAGCGCTGCTGCAACCGCTTCGGGTATCGTGCTCTTTTCCGGATATATTCGTGCATTCCAGAGATTGTGCTCTTTATGATCTTCCCACAGATCTCCGCTTAGCTTCCTGCCAAACAGCAGATCCTGTTTGGGATTGTCCTCTGTTCCGTATATCCTGACAACAAACTTCCCGTTGCTTTGTTTCAGTCCGTGAATAACGACATTATCCGGTATCGTCTCATCATGGATATCAATATATGACAGAACACAGTTGTTCCCTATCCGTGCCCCGGCATGAACATAGGAAACCTCCAGGTATGTCCGCTCCCCGACAGAAGCGCCTGCGTTTAAGACCGAGTTGTAACCGGCACAATGCTCAAGAGAACTGTTGACCACACGGCTCCATCCCAGTTCCCTGTAATTATCCACGCCCTCGCTCATCAGATCCATTATC
>JAFRIL010000098.1 GCA_017432845.1 Lachnospiraceae bacterium
ATCTTATACATGCTCGGAACGTCTTTTTTTACTGTTGCTCGGAGATCTTCTAGTCTGCTTGCGGTAAGCTTAATCTCGGAACACTCGTTCTTCTCGAACACAGGAGCTGTTTCTGATTCATAATATGTGTTCAGATCCATATTGTTGGCAACTTTATATCCGTCAGAATAAAAGTCCCCTGCCGTTGACATTTTCTTTGGATCAGAGCCATAAACCTCTATCTCATCTTTATCGGTCAGTCCGTCTCCGTCAGTGTCAGAACCGTCTTTTACCTGAAGACCGGCATTCTGTTTGTCAAGCCTTGTCCAGCCGTCGATATCTGACTGTTCGCCGGCAAGCTTGCTTTCATAACTCTCAAAATCTATGGCATAGCCGATATCTTTGTATTGATCGTCCTTGCCGCCGTTTATAAGTTCTTTAATATATGGATACGCGAATCGTACCATCACAGCTATTATTGCTATGAATATCGCGTATTTTATAATTTTTCCTATGGTGATTCTATTTTTCATAATATCGTTCCTCTCCGCCTGTTGCGGTTTCTGATTCTCATTATAAGTATGTCTGATTTTTAACAACGGTAATTCTCTGTACAGAGAAATTATATGTAATTCAAATGTCGTTGTCGATAAGAAAAGTGCGGTCGTGCCGCACTTTGCAAATGTTCAGTTATTCAGTTGTGAAAGTACAACGGATCCTGTCTTCCTGGTCTCTTTCATGTCGATGATTCTCTGATTACGGCTTCCTCTGAATTTAAGGCGTATATCCTTTTCAGATTCTATGAACTTTCCGTCCACTAATATATCGACCAGATCAAGTATCTCATCCGTGAAAGGTGTATGCTTGCGCTGCCCTTCCAGAAGATCCTGTTCGTAGGTAAAGCCTGTGAACATCATGAGATCCTTTTCGGGATTCTGTTGTTTGAAGGTTTTTAGCAGGTTTATAAGTCCTGCCTGATTGCACGGTTCCATCGGCTCGCCGCCCAGGATTGTAAGCCCCCGATAATACGGTTTTTTAACCTCCTCAAGTATCATTTCTTCTACCTCAGGAGTATATTCCTCGCCGTAGTCAAAAGCCCACGTCTGCGGCTGAAAACAGCCCTTGCAGCAATTTGTGCATCCTGATACGAATAAGCTTAACCGAACTCCGGGACCATTAGCGCAATCTGCTTTGATCAGTTCGCAATAATGCATCGTTTCTCCCAAAGAGCACGGGCGGGATGTACCCGCCCGATTATCTGTTACATTGCCTTCGCAAGATCAAGAGTAAGGTTGGATAAGTGAATTACCCTTTCCTTAATCTCCTGAGTGCGCCCCTGATTCCAGAAGTTTGAACCGATGTAACCGCATGTTCTGCGGGCCACATTCATCTTGTCCTGGTTTGTGTTGCCACAGCAAGGGCATTTCCAGATCAGCTTCTTATGCTCATCTTCCACTATCTCGATTTCTCCGGTATAACCGCATTCGTGACAGTAGTCTGACTTGCTATTCTCTTCGGCATACATGATTGTATCATGCCCGAAACGGATAACCTCTTCAAGTGCCTCAAGGTTGTCCTTAACATCGGGGATCTCCACGTAGGAAATCGCGCCGCCGGGTGAGAGCTTCTGGAACTCGGCTTCGAAAGCCAGCTTCTCAAAAGCATTGATCTTCTCTGTTACGTGAACATGATAACTGTTGGTTATGTAGTTCTTGTCCGTAACTCCCGGGATTATTCCAAAGCGTCTCTGAAGGTTCTTTGCAAACCTGTAAGTAGTGGATTCCATTGGCGTACCGTATACACTGTAGTCAATGTTCTCGGCTGCCTTCCACTCTGTGCAGGCATCGTTGAGTTTCTGCATTACCGCCATTGCAAACGGCTTTGCTTCAGCGTCCGTGTGGCTCTTGCCCTTCATGTAGTATACGCATTCGTAAAGACCTGCGTAACCGAGAGAAATTGTCGAATAACCACCAAAAAGCAGCTTATCGATAGTCTCTCCCTTTTTAAGGCGGGCAAGTGCGCCGTGCTGCCAAAGGATCGGAGCTACATCCGAGACGGTCCCGAGAAGTCTCTCGTGGCGAAGCCTGAGTGCTCTATGGCAAAGGTCGAGCCTTTCGTCAAAGATCTTCCAGAACTTCTCTTCATCCTTACCGGATGAACAAGCGATATCAACCAGATTGATAGTAACAACGCCCTGATTGAACCTGCCGTAATATCTGTGTTCGCCGGGGCGGTAGTTGCCGCGGTTTTCCACGTTTTCCCAACCATTATCTGTGAAACGGTCAGGTGTCAAGAAACTTCTGCATCCCATGCAACCATACACATCGCCCTTAAGCTCCATCATCTTCTTTTCAGAGATGTAGTCAGGAACCATACGTTTTGATGTGCATTCAACTGCAAGCTGGAATACGTCATAATACTTGCTTCCCGGAGTAACGCAGTCATCCTGTGTGACGAACAAGAGCTTCGGAAATGCCGGCGTGACGTAAACACCTTTCTCGTTTTTAAGTCCCTGGATTCTCTGCCGGAGAGTTTCCTTTATGATAAGAACAAGATCATCTCTGGTCTGTCCTTCGGGGACCTCGTGAATGTACATGAATACACTCACAAAAGGTGTCTGTCCGTTTGTGGTCATCAGTGTTACCAGTTGATACTGGATCGTCTGTATCCCACCTTCGATTTCCTTTGCAAGGCGCATTTCTGCAATCTTATTTACCTGTTCGTCGGATATCTCCACTCCGATCTCCTCATGTTCTTTACGGACAGCCGCGCGATGCTTTTGTCTTGAAACATCAACAAAAGGCGCAATGTGGGCCAATGAGATTGTTTGCCCACCGTACTGATTGCTTGCCACCTGTGCAACGATCTGAGTCGTTATATTGCAGGCAACCGCAAAGCTCTTCGGCTTTTCGATGAGAGTGTCTGTGATCACTGTGCCGTTCTGAAGCATGTCTTCGAGGTTGACCAGATCGCAATTATGCATATGCTGACCAAAATAGTCGCTGTCATGGAAATGGATTTTCCCTTCCTTATGTGCTGTTGCTATGTCTTCCGGCAAAAGCACACGCATGGTCAGATCTTTGCTGACCTCGCCAGCCATGTAGTCCCTCTGGGTGGAGTTGATGACAGGGTTTTTGTTGCTGTTTTCCTGCTTTGCCTCCTCGTTTGCCTGCTCAAGAAGTGAAAGAATAGCGTCATCAGTCGTGTTTTTCTTTCTTGCCAGCGTCCTTGTATAACGGTATGTTATAAAGTTCTTCGCTATGGCATAGTGCTTTGTAGCCATAAGAAAGTTTTCAACATGATCGTTTATTTCTTCCACAGATACGGTATGAG
>JAFRIL010000099.1 GCA_017432845.1 Lachnospiraceae bacterium
ATACGTACGGGTGAGATTGACGATGCAGAAACGAAAGAGCTGATCGACCGCAAACACCGCCAGAATCTATTTAAACTGCAGTTGATGCCGTCATTTGATCCGGGATTGGACGAAAAGATCTGAAAACCATTGACAGAACATATGTTCGAAAATATAATAATATTAGGGTGTTACCATATGCGGTAGGCGGTTGTCCAATTTTCGAAGTACTGTGAACTTCGTTTTCATAGAACTCTCTTACGAGAAATCTTCGAAAGGAGGACGGTGTCATGTTGACCTTAACTGATTTGATGGCTCTTGTGGGCTTTGCAGTTACCTGCTTTGCTTTGGGCTATGCAGTAGGTCGTAGCAGCAGGGCATAAAAATAACCGCCCAGCCTGAGAACTAGCGGTTATTATTAACAACTATGATCGGACAACCGTCTATCGGTAGCACCTTTTTTATATGTATAGTATAATCTACTGTATTGATCACGTCAAGGTGTATGATTATTGGGAGCATTGAAACAGCACCTTGCAGAAAGAGAGATTACAGATGAGAATCGGAATAGGATATGACGTACACCGTATAGTGGAAAACAGAAAGCTGATCCTTGGCGGAGTGGAGATACCTTATGAGCGTGGACTTCTCGGACACTCCGATGCGGATGTGTTGCTTCATGCCGTGATGGATGCGCTGTTGGGAGCAGCCGCACTTGGCGATATCGGAAAGCATTTTCCGGATACGGATGAGAGGTACAAAGGCATTTCATCATTAAAGCTTTTAAAATGTGTCGGAGATCTTCTGTCGGAGAACGGATATATCATAGAGAATATAGATGCAACGATAATCGCGGAGCGCCCGAAGATGAGGCCGTATATCGATACGATGCGCGAGAACATCGCAACAACGCTCGAGATAGAGATTTCACAGGTGAACATCAAAGCGACGACGGAGGAAGGGCTCGGATTTACCGGAGCCGGTGAGGGGATGAGTGCTCAGGCGGCATGTATCCTGTCATCCGTTGATGAACTGACATCATCCGCACCGGGTTGCTGTGGACCGGCGTGCTGCGATCCTTCGGGTGATATGACAGGCTGTCCCAAGGCAGAGCCGGAGGGAAGATCCGATAAAAAGGCATCTCGCATTAAGGATACCAAGAAGAAAGACAAGAAGAAGGATAAGAAGGAAAAGAAGGACAAAAAGAAGAAGTAGACAGGAGACAGATCCCTATGAAGTTATACAATTCACTTACGAGAAAAGTCGAGGAATTCGTTCCGAACGAAGAAGGAAAGGTGGGAATGTACACTTGCGGTCCCACCGTTTATCATTTTGCGCATATCGGAAATCTTCGCAGTTACCTTATGGAAGATGTTCTTGAAAAACTGCTCAGGTTTTCGGGATATGATGTAAAGCGTGTCATGAACATAACTGATGTCGGACACCTGTCATCCGATGCCGATACCGGCGAGGACAAGATGCTCAAGGGTGCAAAGCGTGAGAACAAGACCGTCATGGAGATCGCGAAGTTTTATACGGATGCGTTTTTTGCCGACTGTGCAAAGCTTAATATCAAGACTCCCGATGTCGTTGAGCCTGCGACGAACTGTATCGATGAGTTCATCCACATGATCGAGGTCCTGCTTGAGAAGGGCTATGCTTACAAGGCAGGCGAGAACATTTATTTTGATACGTCAAAGCTTTCAAACTACTTTGTGTTCGGTGACCAGAATGAGGAAGAACTCATGGTAGGTGTAAGGGACGATGTATCCGAGGATACGAATAAACGTAATAAAAATGATTTTGTCCTCTGGTTTACCAAGTCCAAGTTCGAGGACCAGGCGCTCAAGTGGGACAGCCCCTGGGGTGTTGGTTATCCGGGGTGGCATATCGAGTGCTCGTGCATCAGCATGAAGCATCTTGGCGAGTACATGGACATACACTGCGGCGGCGTGGACAACATATTCCCGCATCATACGAACGAGATCGCACAGTCAGAGGCATTTACGGGCCACAAATGGTGCAATTACTGGTTCCATGTGCATCACCTGAATGATGAGACCGGTAAGATGAGTAAGTCAAAAGGGGAATTTCTTACCGTGTCGCTTCTTGAAGAGAAGGGATACGATCCTCTCGCATACAGATTCTTTACGCTCCAGAGTCATTACAGGAAGCCTCTTGTGTTCTCGTATGACGCGCTTGACCAGGCTTCCGCTACATACAAAAAGCTTAAGAACCGCGTGCTGGCGCTGGGTGAGGATGGCCCTGTCGACGAGGCAGCCGTAAAAGAATGGCATGACAGATTCGCCGAGGCAGTCGGAAACGATGTAAACACCGCAATGGGACTGACGTTGGTATACGACGTACTAAAGGCGGAACTTGACGGTGCGACAAAGCGTGCCATCATAGCCGACTACGACAGCGTGCTTGGGTTAAAGCTTCTTGAGAAGACGGAAGATGGCGATAATGCCGGCATCGATCCCGAGTTTGCCGCATACATCGAAGAGATGATAGCAAAAAGAGCGGCTGCGAAGAAGGAAAAGGATTTTGCGCTTGCGGACAGCATAAGAGCAGAGCTTCTTGAAAAGGGCGTAACGCTCAAGGATACACGTGAAGGCACCACGTACACACTGTCATGATCGAAGATATTAAGCGACATTTCGGCCTTGAGGGTTCTGACCCCGGACAGTACTCGCCGCTTGCCCTGGCATTTATCGGCGACAGCATTTACGGGGCGGTGGCCAAGACTCTTGTAGTGCTTGACGGTAACTGCAGTGCGAACAGGCTCGACTCCAAGGCGGTACAGATGATAAAAGCTGTCAGCCAGGCAAAGGTGGCCGATCATCTGGTTGAAGAGGGCCTTCTTTGCGAAGAAGAACTTGCCATTTATAAACGGGGCAGGAATGCAAAATCACAGACTGTGGCAAAGAACGCTCCCATCGGAGATTACAGGAAGGCCACGGGTCTTGAGGCACTTATCGGATGGCTGTATCTTCGCGGCGACATGGACCGCGTGCTGGAGATCATGAAGATAGCGCATGATCTGTGCAGCCACTGAATCCTGTTATGAGGGAAATCATATGCAACAAGATGATCTTACGATAGAAGGAAGAAATGCGGTACTTGAAGCCCTGCGCGCGGACAGGACGGTAGATAAGCTGTTCATTCTCGACTCCGCAGGCCCGGGACCGCTCAGTACAATAAAGAAGGAAGCGTCAAAGCGCGGTATAGCCGTAAAATATGTCGATAAGGACAAGCTCGATGCGATGTGTTCCGGCGGACATCACCAGGGAGTTGTTGCAAAATGCGCGGCATACGACTATGTCGACGTTTCCGATATCCTGAAAAAAGCAGCGGACGCCGGCGAGGATCCGTTCATAATATTGCTTGACGGTATCAACGATCCGCACAACCTCGGGGCGATCATAAGGACTGCAAACCTTGCGGGTGCTCACGGAGTGATCATCCCGAAAAATCGCGCCGTTGGGCTGTCGGCCACGGTTGCAAGAACGAGCGCGGGAGCACTTAACTATACACCGGTCGCCAAGGTGACAAACATTGCCAGGTGCATAGATGAGCTCAAAAGTAAGGGAATATGGTTTGCCTGCGCCGACATGAGTGGCACCGATATGTATAAACAGAACCTGAAAGGCCCTATAGGCCTTGTGATCGGAAGCGAGGGCGAGGGAGTCTCGCGCCTTGTTAAGGAAAAGTGCGATTATGTATGTTCCATTCCGATGAAGGGTGACATTGACTCACTTAATGCATCGGTTGCCGCAGGTGTGCTGATGTATGAAGTGGTAAGGCAGAGAATGCTGTAAGGAGGGACCCACGGAGTGGGAGGATTCCTTACTGCACGTGGAGCGCTCATCGACGAAGTCGATTCTAATGCGCGACACACCGACTGTATGCTGTAAAGAGGTAGTAGATGAAATCTGATGAGGAACTCATCATCGCTCTGCGCGACGGAGACGCGAGGACTATTGAAGTCATTATCGACAGATACAAAGAGTTTGTGCGTAAAAAGGCCGGCAGTATGTTCATACTCGGAGCCGACAGGGATGACCTTATCCAGGAGGGCATGATAGGGCTTTACAATGCCGTGCGTGACTATGATGCCGGAAGAGATGCGAGCTTTTACACATTTGCGGACCTTTGCGTATCGCGTCAGATGTACAAGGCAGTAGAGGCGGGAAACCGCAAAAAGCACGCACCCCTTAATTCTTATGTTTCCATATACGATGACGAGAAGGGATCCGATGCGACGGGAGACGGGTCGGCACTTCTTGAAAAGATCCTCTCCGAGACGGGAAAGAGTCCCGAGGATATGGTGATCGACAGGGAGCAGACACAGATACTTGAGCAGAAGATATATGACAGCTTAAGTGATTTTGAACGAAAAGTACTCAATCTCAGGCTTACGGGTCTTGAGTATACGGATATCGCAAGGATCCTGGGGCGTGACGCCAAGTCAACGGATAACGCTCTTTCAAGGATAAAGGCCAAGGTAAGGAAGATATTGCAGTAGATGGACAGGTTAAAGATCGCATTTACCGATTTCTGGGACGTTTTTGACCCGGAGGAGAACTTCATAACAGATGCGCTGAAAAAGCATTTTACGGTCGAGATATCAAAGGATCCCGACTTTGTTTTCTGTTCGATATTCGGAAGACGCCATCTGAAGTATTCGTGTGCCAAGATATTTTATACGGGAGAGAACGTCGAGCCGGATTTTAACCTGGTGGATTATGCGCTAGGATTCGGAGAGATCAGCTTCTACGACAGGTATTTAAGATTCCCGCACTATATACTGTATCCGCGGGCCTGTTCTCTGGCAAAGCGTAAGCCCGAGATGACCGATGATGAGCTTCTTGACAGGAAGTTCTGTAACTATGTGATAAGCAATGCGGTCTCCGCCGGTGAGCGCATAGAGATGATAGATGCGCTGTCTTCGTATAAAGAGCTCGGAAGCGGGGGGAGATTCCGCAATAACGTCGGCGGCCCCGTTGCGGATAAGATTGATTTTGCAAAGGGGTATAAGTTCTCGTTTGCGTTCGAGAACAGCTCATCACGGGGGTATACGACCGAGAAGATCATGGAGGCGTTCGCATCCGAGACCGTGCCGATATACTGGGGAAACCCTGATATCGCCAGAGAGTTTAATCCGGGAAGTTTCATAAACTGCCATGATTTTAGCTCATTTGAAGCTGTGGCAGAATTCGTCAAAAAGGTGGATGGCGACGACGAACTGTACCTGTCGATGGTTAAGGCACCGATAGTAAATCCCGACTCTCTTGCGAAAAAGTGCCTTGAGCCCGACTATCTGGCAGACTATCTGTATAAGGTGTGCTCGCAGGATCCCGATGCTGCGATAAGGCGGAACCGGATCTATCAGGGCAAATACTATGAGGATGAGGCGAAGTTTCACGAGAAGACCGACAGGATGCTGTATCTTCCGAGAAGAGCGGTCCGGGGCCTCAAGAACAGGATGAAACAGCAAAATGGATGATGTTATAGTCCGCGCAACAGCTGCAGATGGAAATATCAGGGCCTTTGCGGCGTACACGAGAAATGTAGCCGAAACAGCGAGAAAATCACATGATCTCAGTCCCGTGGCCTGCGCCGCACTTGGCAGAACGCTTACGGCAGCGTCAATGATGGCCGTCATGATGAAGGGCGATGATGATCTTATCACGCTTCAGATCAAGGGCGACGGACCGATGAAAGGGATAACGGTTACGGCAAATGCGCCGGATCCCGTAAACAGGGCAGTGGCTGTAAAGGGGTACGTGGCAGTGCCCGATGTGATGCTTCCCGCAAAGGTGCATGAAGGACCTTCAGGGAGTGTGTCAAAGCTTGATGTCGGGGGCGCGATAGGTCAGGGAATACTGTATGTCATAAAGGATCTTGGATTGAAGGACCCGTATGTAGGCCAGGTTGAGCTTGTAACGGGTGAGATCGCCGAGGATATCGCGTATTACTACGTTGCATCCGAGCAGGTCCCGTCTGCGGTCGGCCTTGGCGTCCTGATGGAGAAGAACAATACGGTAAAGCATGCCGGGGGTTTCATGGTCCAGTTAATGCCCGGTGCGGATGAGAAGATCATTTCCGATCTTGAGGCGAAATTGTCCCAAATGCCTTCGGTTACGGCGCTTCTTGATAAGGGGATGAACGCATCCGATATGCTTTCCATGATACTTGACGGATACGATATCGAATTTACCGACGAGAACCCCGTGTCATTTTCCTGTAACTGCGACAGGGCACGTGTCCAGAAGGCGCTTATCAGCCTCGGAGAAAAGGAACTGACCTCCCTGATCGAAGAGGGCAAGGATATCGAGATGAAGTGCAGTTTCTGCAATAAAGCATATAGATTTTCACCCGATGAGATGGCAAAGCTCCTTGCAAACGCCCATATTGACTAATACTTGGGGCTGTGATAGAATTTCATTCGGTTTAGCTGACGTGGCACAGTAGGTAGCGCACCGCATTGGTAGTGCGGAGGTCTCGGGTCCGATTCCCGACGTCAGCATATGTCAAGATTGTGTAACAATCTTGACACGGCGACAACCGCATGCGAAGCATGCGGTTGTTGTTTGCTTATAGAGCCAATAATCATAGGCGAGCCGCCATTCGACGTAGTCGAATTCTTATCGGCGAGCCTCATTGAGACAAAGGAACCGTCCCTCTGTCTCAGGCGATCTTCTTTTTCCGAGACCGGCCATTCAGGACGGCGTACAGTCCCGGAGTAAACTTTTCAAGCAGCATAGAGCATGCAATGGTAAAGAACAGAATGATCACCGGGACAATAATAAACTGGATGAATTGAAATGCTACTGACGAAGGAAGTATCTTCGCCAGTATTTTTTTTAGGGTTGTCATAGAAAATTCGTGGAACAGATATATACAGAAACAGTATTTTGCTGTAAATAACATAAAGGTTTTGAAATATGAACCCTTAAGGGACGCAACCATATACCAGAACATAAGACTGACAAAAACAGAAATCCTGTATAGGGGCAGTGCCCATGAAAAACCGGCCTCGGAAACAATATAGGCTGCTGCGTTCAGGACTATATAGGCGATTGTCAATAACCCTTTATTCAGATTATTGAGAAATGACAGCGATCCGGGCCTCTTGGCAAAATAACAGCCAATCCCCCAGAAGCAAACGGCTCTTATATCACAGAAGAATATTGGCGATGAAGCAACAAACAGCCACGGCAGAAGGAACAGTATAACGGAAAAATCACCAAGAAGATCCGTTACGATATCAAACAGTTTGGAAAGCAGATTCATTATGAACAGATCCCGAAGGAACCATAACGGATAAACAAAAGGGAAGTGGGTATCATTAGAACCCACATATGCCGTGATCCAGTCTTTTGGTCCCCATCCTGTAACAACCTGATTGGAGCTTGAGAAGAATACTGCAAGAGGCGGAATATTCCGGGCAATGTATAGAACTGCGATCCAGAATGTTGTTATTATTAAGTACGGTACTGCTATGCTTCGGGTTTTTTTGATCAGATTCTCTTTATAAGAATACGGTTTCCTGTACAGGAAAAAAGAAGACAGGAAATAGAAGCCCGGAACAGAGGCCGATACTATGATGCTTGACACTATGACTTTGAAGCTTCTTAGCCAATCTGCTCCGGTAACAACAACCTCTTTGTCCGCAAAATTAATCTGGTTACCGTAGGAATGACCAAATAAGACCATGATAGTAAATATGGCTTTTAGTATTGTCAGTATTTCAGAAGTTTCCGGAGATATGGTATATTCCTGTCTGCTGTCTGCTTTATTCATGTAATATCCTCATATTTGCTTAAATCTGGCTTGTTGACCGCGAATTATTATAGCATTCCCGTATCACATAGTCTACTGTTTGGGCCGTCCTCAGACATCAGAATTGAGACAGAGGGACGGTTCCTCAGTCTCAAAAAATTGAGACAAAGGAACCGTCCCTC
>JAFRIL010000100.1 GCA_017432845.1 Lachnospiraceae bacterium
CATGGCAGGCGCCAAGAGTATGGAGGTGGGGGCATAATGAACGAGCAGAAGCAACAGTCGGCGCTTAAATCTTTCTTTTTAAGGCCTGCGGTACAGTCAATAACGGCAGCACTCATTTGCATCATCATCGGACTTCTGGTCGGATACATCGCGCTTCTTATCATCGATGCAAAGGGCGCCACTAATGCGATCATAACGATACTTAAGAATTACTTCACGTATCCGTCGGCACAGGCGGCAAAGAAGTACCTCGGCAACACGCTTGTCAAGGCGGCACCGCTTCTTATGTGCGCACTCTCGATACAGTTCTGTTACCAGACGGGACTGTTCAATATCGGAGCGGCGGGACAGTATGTTGCAGGCGCCGGAGCCGCACTTTACTGCGCACTCTCGCTTCGCCTTCACTGGACGGTATGCCTTCTGGCAGCTGTTATAGCGGGCGGCCTCTTCGGACTGATCGTGGGATTTTTAAAATCATACCTTAACGTTAACGAAGTCATATCGGGTATCATGCTCAACTGGATAGGGTTGTATCTGGTGAACATGATGCTTATGGGAGTCAAGGAGACGGCAAGCCCTTACACGGTGCAGCTGTCATCGACGAATCCTTCGGCGGTACTGCCGTCTTTGGGACTTGATAAGTTTTTTTCCAATAACAAATACGTGACAATAGCGATACCTCTGGCGGTCATCATCGCGATCCTTCTGAAGATCGTACTTAACAAGACCGTATTCGGTTATGAGATAAAAGCGACCGGTATCGCAAAGGATGCCGCAAAGTACAGCGGTATGAAAGAAAAGAGGAACATTATCCTGTCACTTGTTATCGGCGGCGCACTAGCCGGAGCCGGCGCGGCATTTTTGTTCCTTACGGGATACGAGCAGTGGTCGGTAACCCAGTCAAGTGTTCCGGGTATGGGATTTAACGGTATAGCCGCTACGTTCCTCGGAGGACTCGATCCGATCGGGACCGTGTTTGCTTCTTACTTTATCCAGCATATCACGAGCGGAGGTTCATATCTTGACAAGAACATATACCCGTCGCAGATTTCCGATTTTATCTCTGCGATAATCATTTATCTGTGCGGATTCGTGCTGTTCTTTAAACTGTATTTAAACCGGATACTGGGTAAAAAGGAAGGAGGGAAAAGATAATGGTACTCCTTCTTCAATACACGCTTATATTTGCATCGGTTCTTACTCTTGTTGCCCTCGGAGGCTGTATATCTGAACACTCCGGAGTTATCAACCTCGGACTTGAAGGGATCATGATAATGGGAGCTTTGGGCGGAGCACTGACACTTAAATACATCTCGCCAAATCTTCCGGCATTTGTGATAGTTCTTGCGGTACTTGCCGTATCAATGCTGTGCGGCCTTGTGTATTCGCTGCTTCTGGCAATAGCATGTATCAATTTCAAGGCCGACCAGACGCTTGTCGGAACGGCGCTCAATATGCTTGCGGCAGCATCCGCGACAGTTATCGTTAAGTCCATAAACATCGCGGAAAATCCCGACAACGTTTCATCCACGGTACAGTATGTGCAGACCAAGAAGGCGCTCGCACTCAATATAGGCACGGCTCAGCTTAACTGGTTCATTCCGATAGCGGTCATAGCTCTTATCGCGGCATATATCATGCTTTACCGGACCAGGTTCGGACTGCGTCTTATGGCATGCGGTGAGCATCCGCAGGCAGCCGACAGTGTAGGTATCAACGTATACAAAATGAGAGCGTTCGGTGTTCTTTTGTCGGGAATGCTCGCCGGTGTCGGAGGCATCGTATATATAACCGCAGGCGTTTCGGAATGGAAATTCGAGGTCGGTGTTGCGGGATTCGGATTCCTCGCTCTTGCCGTTATGATCTTCGGACAGTGGAAGCCGGTCAACATCGGACTTGCAGCACTTTTGTTCGGATTCTTCAGGGCACTTTCAAATGTGTACTCGGGATTTGATTTCCTTGCAGAATTAAAGATCCCCGGATCCGTTTACAACATGATGCCGTATATCATCTCACTCATCGTTCTGGCGTTTACATCATCAAGATCGAGAGCGCCCAAGGCGGAAGGAATACCTTATGACAAAGGTTCGAGATGACATCATATGATTTTTACCGCAGGAAGGATATGATCATGAGAAAAAGACAATTACGTATTCTTGCGGCGCTTACTGCGCTTGTGATAGCGTCGGTATCGCTTGCAGGTTGCGATGCAAGCCTTGCCCAGATAGAACAGGCACTTGAGGCCATGGAAGAGGCTCAGGCCATTTCGGAAGAAGCTTCCGGAAACAAGACTTCGGATGAGAAAGCTTTGGGCGCGGCAGAAGATACGCCAAAAGAGGCCGCCGAGGGGGATGCTGCATCTTCCGATACAGTTGCGGATAAGCCCGCCCCCAAACCCGACAAGGACATATACATCATATATACTTCGGATGTGCACTGCGGGATCGACGAGGGATTCGGATATGCCGGAGTCTACGAGATCAGAAGGAATCTCGAGAGGCAGGGATATGAGACGCTCCTTGTTGATGACGGTGATTTTGTCCAGGGAGAGGCCATCGGAACGATCAGTAAGGGTGAGGACATCATACCTGTCATGAATGCGATGAAATACGATGTCGTAACACCGGGAAATCATGAATTCGATTACGGACTCGATGAATTTTTCGACTTTGTGAAGATGGCTGATTTTCCGTTTATCAGCTGTAATTTCACCGAGGACGGAAAGCTTGTGTTTGACCCTTATATCATTAAGGATGTGGCGGGGATCAGGATCGCGTTTGTCGGCATCTCGACTCCCGAAGCGCTTACGACTTCGAAGGGTTTTCTCGACTATAAGGGAGAGAAGCGGTACGGATTTGCCGAAGGAGACGGAAGCGAGCTGTACAAGGCCGTACAGGATGCGGTAGATAGTGCCAGAGCGGATGGCGCCGACTATGTATATGCGATGGCACACCTCGGCAATCAGCTCGAGCTGAAGCCGTATACGTACATGGATGTAGTGGCGGCAACCTCCGGAATAGATGTGTTCTTTGACGGACACAGTCATGATACCGACCAGGTTGTCATGAAGAACAAGGATGGAAAGGACACACCAAGAAGCGCAGCGGGGACAAAGCTTAACTGTGTCGGTTACAGTCATATCAAGGCAGAAGACGGAAAAATAGAAACCGGTATATGGACATGGGAGAATGACAAGAGCATTCCCGAGCTTCTCGGTATGCGCAATGAGATAAGCGATCTTATAGAGCAGGAGCTGGCGGATGTTGAGACCAGTCTTGAGAAGGTTGTTGCAAAAACGTCCGTTGATCTTACGATATATGATCCCACGGCAGTTGATCCCAACAACGAGCCCATACGTATAGTAAGATCCCAGGAGACCAATCTGGGTGACCTTTGCGCTGATTCGGTAAGGATCATGACGGGGGCCGACATAGGTATCGTTAATGCCGGCGGAGTCAGGGATAATATCAAAAAAGGTGATATCACCTATAATGATATCTTAAGAGTACATCCGTTCGACAATCCGGTAACGATTATTGAAGTTACGGGACAGCAGATGCTTGATGCGCTTGAGTGGAGTGCGCGAAGCATCCCGGATGAGAACGGCGGACTGTTCCAGGTATCGGGCATGTCATACGAAGTAGATGCCAGGATCCCGAGCCCGTGTAAGGAAGATGATAAGAAAAGTATGACGGGTATCGAGGGAGACAGACGGGTTTCCAATGTCATGGTGGGGGATTCGCCGATCGATCCTTCGGCAACGTATACTGTTGCGGGCAACTCTTTTACGCTTACAGAAAACGGTGACGGACTTACTGCATTTGACGGTGCAACGGTTAAGGCGGCAGAAGCCGGAGTTGACAGCCAGATGCTTGTGGATTATATAACGGACAAACTTGGAGGAGTAGTCGGAGAAGGCTACGATGATCCATACGGTGCGGGAAGGATAGTGATAAATGACTGATAAGATCGTAAGGTGCTTTGTAAGGACGGCCGTTGCCTCATCTCTTGTTGTGATAATGTCGCTGCGATCCGTATCTGCGGCTGTAGTGGAGGTCCCGGGGGCAGGGATACTGACATCGCTCATTCCTTCACCGGTCGGATCCATTACGATCAATACGGCAACCGAGCAGGTCATAGCGTATGACAGGCTTGGAACACCGCTTATGGTGTTTGCCTGTTCCACCGGAAAATACGGCAACACCGTTGTCGGTACATTTAAGACAACCAATTACTATGACTGGCACCTTATGAACGGGAACTGTTATTCAAGATATGCGGTAAGATTCAACCAGCATGAGCTCATGCATTCCGTACCTTATTACCGTCATTCTCCCGATTCTCTTGAGTACAGACAGTATAATAAGCTCGGCACTCCCGCATCCATGGGATGCTGCAGGCTTGCAGTTGCCGATGCGAAATGGATATATGAAAATACAACACCTGGGACAACGGTCAACGTCGTAAAAGATCCGTCTCTTGTGCTGCCGCTGTCGCGGCCGATAATCAAGATCGACGAGACAAACGCCGCGACAAGAGGATGGGACCCGACCGATACGGACCCCAGATCACCGTACAACCAGACACAGTGAAAAAGAGAAGATGGGCACTGACCGGACCGACGAGAAACTCTATGACAGTTTTATCACGCGAAATGATGAAGAGGCGATGCGTGCCCTCTTTGAGAAGTATTGTGATCCTTTGACTTATTTCATTAACGGGATCGTACATAACATAGATGATGCTCAGGAGATCATGATGG
>JAFRIL010000101.1 GCA_017432845.1 Lachnospiraceae bacterium
ATAAAGGTTCCAATGCATGTATGACAGATAGGAGGGGCCCACGAAGTGGGAAGAACCTGTCTGTACGTGGAGCGCCATTTTCCGAAGGAAAATTCAGGATAGCGCGACACACCTTGTATGACAGATAGGAGGGGCCCACGAAGTGGGAAGAACCTGTCTGTACGTGGAGCGCCATTTTCCGAAGGAAAATTCAGGATAGCGCGACACACCTTGTATGACAGATAGGAGGGGCCCACATCCGGGAGGAAACTGTGTATAGAATACTGCTGGCCGACGACGAAGGAATAGTAATCAATTCGTTGTCAATGATAATCGAAAAGAATTTTGAGGGGCAGTTCGAGATCGAAAGTGCCAAGTCGGGAAGAATGGCGATAGAAATCGCGGAAAGGTTCAGACCCGATGTCATTTTTATGGACATACAGATGCCGGGCATCAACGGCATCGAAGCCATGAAGGAGATAAGGGAGATACTGCCTTCTGTCATCTTCGTAGTCCTGACGGCATATGATAAGTTTGACTACGCCAAGGAAGCGATAGCTCTCGGTGTTATCGACTATCTGAATAAACCGTATAACCAGAAGTCGATCACAACAGCGATAAACCGCGTTATCGATGAACTTGATGCAAGGCGGGAAAAGCGCAGACAGGATCTGCAGACGAGAGAGAAGCTCGAGACGGTTGTTCCGATAATAGAGAACGGGTTCATATCAAGCATTATATTCCAGGAGCCTTTCGAAGAGGACATAGAAAATTACAGGGCGCTGTTAAACCTTGATGCCGACTACGGATACATGGCGGCGGTCATGTTCGGAGAGATGCTTCGCGGAAACTATCTGACGAATGCAGTAGGATCCGCGGTAAGAGCACAGACCGTTTACTATACCAAGGTAAGGGACATAATAAAGGATACATTTCCCGATGCGGTCGTCGGTTCGATCAGCTCCAACAGGATCCCGGTATTTGTACCAAGGCGTGATCTTTCAATGGATTATACGGAAAGATCGGATATCATAGAAAGGTCCCGCGTTGCCGTCAGGGAGATGCGCAATGCAACTGATATTCAGTACAGGATCGGTATAGGCGGCATCAAGAAACTGAAGATGTGCCACGAATCATATGAGGAAGCGATGAAAGCGTTGTATTCCTCCAAAGGGAGCGTGGCTCATGTTGATGATCTTCCGATCGCCATTGCATATGAGGAAAACTACCCGAAAGATCTGGAGAATGAGATATTTGAAAAACTGTCCGACGGAGATGTTGACGGATGTCTTCTCGGAAGCGATAAGTTCTTTGACTGGATGAAGGACAAGCATTCCGATGACATCATGAGCATAAAGCTAAAATCATTGGAGTTTGTTCTTCGGGCCGAGGGTGATATGTACCGAAGCGGCGGTCATCTGTATGAGTTCGAGAGCCGCAAGGATTATCTGTCCCGGATAATAAACATGGACTCGATGGAAGAGATCAAGACGTGGTTCCTTGATAAGATGAAGACTGCTGCTGCCAACATGACTACGGGGAGCACGGACCATACTCACCACCTGATCAAGCAGGCTCTTGAGTATATTGAGAAGAATGTAGGAAAAGACATTTCATTAAATGAGATCTCCGAGCAGCTCAACATCAGTTCATATTATTTTTCCAAGCTGTTCAAGGAAGAGGCGGGCGAAGGTTTTGTCGAGTACCTTACCAAGACAAGGGTGGAAAAAGCAAAAGATATGCTCAAGGATCCTTCAAGGAGCATTAAGGAAGTGGGAAGCGAGTGCGGGTATTCCGATCCCAATTACTTCTCCAGGATATTCAAGAAATCGACGGGAATGACCCCGACAGAGTACAGGGAGAGAGCCGGAAGTGGTATGTAAAAAGATGATCGCAGCCATATTGGCTGCAGTACTTTCGATAAGTATCGCAGGATGTGGCAATGTAACGGAAAATCATGTGGAAGAGCCTGCCAAGGAAGATGACAGGATCCAGATAGGACTGTCTATAGATTCTCTTCTTATAGAAAGATGGTCAAGGGAGAGAGATCTGTTCGTCAGTAAAGCGCAGGAACTCGGAGCCGAAGTCAACGTCCAGAATGCGAACGGTGAAGTGGAGGAACAGATCAAGCAGATCAGATACTTCATCGATAAGAAGATGGATGTCATCGTTGTGATCGCGATCGACGATATAGCTCTTAAAGATACGATCGCAGAGGCGAAGAAGGAAGGAATAAAAGTAATCGCATACGACCGTCCGATAAGAGATGCAAATGTCGATCTGTATCTGTCGGTGGACAATGAAAGAGTCGGCGAGCTGATGGCGGAGTACATCAAGAAGAAGATCGGAAACGAAGGGACGATCATACAGGTCAAAGGGTCCCCTACCGATTACAATGTCCAGATGGTACAGGACGGGTTTGAAAGGATATTGTCCACAACGAAGATAAAGATCGATTATGCTGAGTTTTCCAACGGATGGGTTGCTGAGAACGGGTTTACGGTAACAGATGAATACTTAAAGACCGGAAAGACACCGGATGCGATAATGTGCGGAAACGATAACCTTGCCGCACACGCTATAAGGGCGCTTATAGAGCACAGACTCGGAGGCAAGGTGTGTGTTGTAGGCCAGGATGCCGATCTTGAAGCGTGTCAGAGAATAGTGGAGGGAACACAGTACATGACTGTCTACAAGCCGGTCGAGAAGCTTGCCATACGGGCGGCGGAAAGATCCGTGGAAATGGCACAGGGTATTCCTCTCGGGCTCAAGGATACCTTTAATGACGGAAAGTATGATGTACCGTATGAAAAACTGAAGCCGGTTGCCGTCACCAAATCAAACATGGATGAGGTGATAACGGGTAAATATCACCAGAAGAACGAGATCTATCTGAACGTTCAGTAAACGGTCCGATAGGATCGGAAGGATCAACTAGCACAATCTTGAAGTATCTGTAACAAGATTGTGCTAGTTTTTTTGTTCACACCGGACAAAGAATAAAATTTTGAAGAAAGAAACAAGTCTTTCTAGATTGCAAAGTGTTATCGTGTTTACTGTCGGGTGACATAGTGTTGCCCCAGAATATATAAGGGAGGACAAAAAATGTCTAAGAAAGTATTATCAGTATTACTTGCAACAGCAATGACAGCTTCTCTCCTTGTAGGATGTGGCGCTTCAGCAGCAGCTCCTGCAGCTGACGCAGCACCTGCAGCAACAGAGGAAGCAGCTCCTGCAGAGGAAGCAGCTCCTGCAGAGGAAGCAGCTCCTGCAG
>JAFRIL010000102.1 GCA_017432845.1 Lachnospiraceae bacterium
ACGAGCCGTGGGAATACATATGGTTCCACATAGGCGGTCCGAAGATCCCGATGATACTTAAGGAAGCCGGGCTCACGCCCGAGCATCCCGTTTACACGCCGCTTGACCACCACAAGATCATAGAAGACCTTGCAATGGATATATTAAAGCACTATAAGCGGCAGTATTACTGCGTCGGGAATCTGTACAAGATATGCGATTACATGATCGAGAACTCTTCCGCCCGCGAGGAAAAGGAGCAGAACAACTCGCTGACCTATGTCAGAAATGTCATCAACTACATTCAGCTCAAGTACTCGGAGCCTATCAAGATAGATACGATCGCCATGTCTCTCGGGCTGAACCGCAGCTATCTGACGCGCCTGTTCAAGGAGGCGACCGGGTATTCGCTTCAGGAGTATCTTCTTACATACAGGATGAAGATGGCAGCCCGCATGCTTTCCGATGAGACAACAAGCGTAAACATGATCGCATCAAACGTCGGATACAACGACACCTTCACGTTTTCCAAGGCTTTCAAGCGCCATTTCGGCTCTTCTCCTTCCGAGTACAGAAAGACTGCTTCCTCAGCAAGCAGTCCTTCCGGAACGATCATGGTCGAGGCGCAAAAATAAACCACTCCACGCAAGACCTGCGGACGGGTCCTATCTTGTGATGTTCTTCGCCCACTTATGGCTGTAGAAGTTCTTCAGTACCCACGGCCACTTGACGAATTCGTCTGTGCACAGCAGGAAATATACGACCTTGACCGGAAGCTTGAACACAAATGCCGCAAGAAATCCGAGCGGCACCGCATATACCCACATATCTATCGTATCGCATATGAATCCGAACCTGCTGTCTCCGCCCGCTCTGAAAACGCCCGCGATAAGCGTGGTGTTCACCGCAGTCCCCAGCACTTAATACGTATTGATCATCAGCATGAACCACAGATAATCGAGCGCCTGCGGCGTAAAATCAGCATGTCCGGTGGCAAACGGCGCAATGGCAAGCACTATCAGACCGCCTATGATACCGGTTATCACGGACAGCCGTAAAAAAGTGTGCCCCATTTTGATGCCGCCATCTATATCATCGCTTCCGAGGATCTGTCCGACGATGATGCCGCTGGCCGATGCAACGCCGTAGCAGAGCACCGTGCCGAGGTTTCTTACCACATTTACGATCGAGTATGCGGCAACCGCATCTGAATCCATATGCCCGAGTATCACAGAATACATGGAAAATGCCATGGACCACGACAGATCGTTTGCGATAGCCGGAAGCGCCATGCTGATAAAATCCTTCTGAAGCAGGGGATTTTTCTCGAACATAGTACGAAATGTCAGCTTCACACCCGGCGCCTTCGACGATACGATAATGCATCCCGACAGCTGTATGAACCTGCTGATCGTCGTTGCAAGACCGACACCGATCACTCCGAGCTTGGGGACGCCGAACAGTCCGAAGATAAACACAGCATTCAGGAACACATTACATACTAGCCCCGTTGCCTCAAGTATCGTACTTGTCCCCACGCGCTCTATGCACCTGAGGATCGACATATAGACAGCGCTTATCGCCCAGAATATAAGCCCCGGTGCTATGAACATCAGATACCTGGCTCCAAGTTCGATAAGCTGTGCATCGGACGTGTATATCTTCATCAGATACTGAGGTATCGTAATACAGGCTATGGCTCCGAGTATCCCGGTGCCAAGCGTGAACCGAAGGCCTATACCCTCAATCTTTTCTATTGTCTTAAGGTCACCCTTTCCGTAATACTGCGCAGCAAGCATCGCGATACCTGTCCCGATCCCGTACAGGAACATGAACATGATACCGACAAGACTGTGGGCAAGAGAAACCGCACTTATGGCGCTTTGTCCCACACTGTTGAGCATGAGAACATCCGCACTGTTTACCGCAGCATCGATTATATTCTGTATGATTATCGGAAGGGCAACGAGCCCTATCTTTTTATAATCTGTCTTCATGATCACTTCCTGCAAAAACCGGTGCTATATATTTTATACGTTATGATATCGGATAATCAATACTACTCTTTCGAAAGTATGGTAAAATGATTATCTGAAGGCAGTACCCGGAGGAATGATAAATGGAAAAGATTCTACGTAACAGTAACGTCAGGCGGCGAATCCTCGTTGTAGACGATGAGATGATAAACCGCGAGATACTCGGCAATATGCTAAGCCACGACTATGATGTCGTTTATGCCGAAAACGGACAGCAGGCAATAGATACACTTCGGAAAGAACCGGGCGCGTTCTCGCTGATGCTCCTCGATCTTCTGATGCCGGTACTCGGCGGACAAAAAGTACTTGAGACATGCCGATCCGATGCGGATCTTGCCGGCATTCCGATCATCGTGATGACACAGGAAGAAGAAGCCGAGGTCGCAAGCATACGTGCCGGGGCAGATGATTTTATAAAAAAGCCCTACAACATGCCCGAAGTCATCCTGGCAAGATGCGAGAGGATCATCGATCTGTACGAGAAGAAGAACCTCATCGATTCGGCTGAGACCGATCCTCTTACAGGACTGTATTCCAATGATTTCTTCTTCGAATATATCAGACAGCTCGAGCAGTTCAATGACACGAAGATGGATGCGATCGTCATGGACATCGAGCATTTCCATCTGATCAACGAGATTTACGGCAGAAGCGAAGGCGACAGGATACTGAAGAAGCTCGCCGCTCTTATCACCCGTGAGCTCGAGGACAGTTTCGGGTTCGCGTGCAGGGCAAGCGCCGACACATTTTATATTTACCATGCACAGATGGATGACTACCAGAAGCTTGTCGACAGGATCGTCGGCGAGATGGGAGGCCTGTCATCGTCTCCTGCCCACATCAGGATCAGGATCGGTGTCAACCGCGAGATCGATAAGAACGATACATGCGAGCAGTGGTTCGATCATGCAAAGCTTGCCTGCAACAGCCTGAGGCGGGACTACACCGGACAGTTGGCGTATTATGACAGCAAGCTTCATGACAGGCAGCTGTATCACGCACGGCTCATACAGGATATAGATTCATCTCTTGAAAACGGTGATTTTGTCGTATTCTACCAGCCCAAATACGGTATACAGGGCGACCGGCCGGTACTTCGCAGTGCGGAAGCACTCATCCGCTGGCGCCATCCGTCTCTCGGAATGATCAGCCCCGGTGATTTTATCCCGCTGTTTGAGGGTAACGGCCTCGTTCAGAAGCTCGACAGGTTCGTCTGGGAGCAGGCGGCATCCCGGGTCGCCGATTGGCGAAGATCATTCGGGATCACCGTTCCTGTCTCCGTCAATGTATCAAGGATCGATATATACGATCCCGACCTTGAAGACAGGC
>JAFRIL010000103.1 GCA_017432845.1 Lachnospiraceae bacterium
GGTACCGGACTCGGAATGGCCATCGTGAACGGACTTCTGGAGATGATGAACTCGAAGCTTGAGATCAAAAGCGTGTATGGGGAAGGATCGGAGTTCTCATTTGTCCTGGAGCAGACGATAGTCGATGCCACACCGCTTGGAGACTACTCAAAACACGCTCGCAGACTGTCGGAAAAGAAAAGGGATCAGATCAGGATATCGGCGCCTGATGCTTCCATACTGGTTGTTGATGACAACAAGATGAATCTTACCGTAATGAGGTCATTACTGAGGCTTTGCACGATAGTACCTGACCTTGCCGGCTCCGGTGCCGAGGCTCTTGCGAAACTAAAAGACAAGCGATATGATATCGTTATGCTCGATCATATGATGCCCGAGATGGACGGTATCGAGACACTTAATGCCGCAAAAGAGCGATCTCTTATCCCGGATGACTGTATTGTGATCGCCCTTACCGCAAATGCGGTAGTAGGCGCCAGAGAAGAATACATCCGTGAAGGATTTGACGATTACCTGTCCAAGCCCGTAGAGATAAAATCACTCATTGAGCTGCTTGTAAAATACCTTCCCGAAGAGAAGGTGACGATACAAAAGGATACAGAAGAGAAGGCATAGGCTGTATGAAGGCGACAGATCGTTTGACCAAATATATTTATGATGATTCGATAAACATCAAGGACATTCTTTACGAACGGAGGTGTTTACGGAGGTACTCCTGTCTGGCTTCTTCTCGGGACCATCTATATAGCGATGATACTTGAGGGTCGCATGATGTATGTAATGCTCATACTCAACATGCTGTCGATGATCACGTATTTCGCGATAGGGTACTTTTTCCCGAAGCTGGTAACTACATATACGAGAGGCGGTAACTATTTTGACACGATAGTGGCACTTATCATAGTAAGCTGGATCGTGTTTTCGCTTATTGTGTTCCAGTTGAAGATCTCGCGCAGGGAGGAGCAGGACGTGACCAGTGCGCGATAACAAACATCCGAATTTCGGATTGCAATTGATCACGGGATAATATATCATGAAACATTGGGGACGGTCCTTTTTGTTTCATTACCGGAAAGGAGATGTATTACATGGAAGCTCTTGAGAATATCAGAACAAGAAGAAGCATACGTAAGTTTACGAATGAGCCGGTTGACCACGCTACGCTTGAGAAGATTGTTGAAGCAGCCTCATGGTCTCCGTCATGGAAGAACACACAGATCGTCAGATACATTGCCATAGAAGATCCGGCGCTTAAGGCAAGGATCGCGAAGGAATGCACGACCGGGTTTACTTATAATGCAGGAACGATGGAGTCGGCTCCCATGCTTATTGCCGTTACCGTTATCAAAGGACGGTGCGGCTTTGAAAAGGACGGAAGCTTTACGACAAACCGCAAGGATACATGGCAGATGTTCGATGCCGGTATAGCATCCCAGACGTTTTGTCTGGCGGCTCATGAATACGGACTCGGTACCGTTATCATGGGTATTTTTGATGACACGCTTCCCGGTGTTCTTGAGATTCCCGATGACAGGGAACTTGTCAACATCATCTGCATCGGCCATCCCGCCGAGGAACCCGAGATGCCGAAGCGCAAATCGGTGTCGGATCTTTTATCTTACAAATGAATGATCAGGAGTTTCCTTTTTGGAAGCTCCTTTTTTTTAAGATGTCACAGCATTTAACGGTACAGGGAGGAGAACAATGCGCCATCTTATGAGCCCCATGGACTTTTCCGTGGAAGAACTTGAAAAACTAATGGATCTTGCAGTGGACATTAGCGCCGATCCGGCAAAATATGCCCACAAGTGCGACGGAAGGATACTTGCCACATGCTTCTACGAGCCGTCAACAAGAACGAGGCTGTCGTTTGAATCGGCGATGCTCCGTCTCGGAGGACAGGTGCTCGGATTTGCAACTGCCGATTCATCTTCGGCAGCAAAGGGCGAGAGCGTATCCGACACGATCAGGATCATATCGAGCTACGCGGACATATGTGCCATGCGCCATCCCAAGGAAGGCGCTCCGATGGTAGCTGCGCAAAAATCATGGATACCCGTTATCAACGCGGGAGACGGAGGACATCAGCATCCGACTCAGACACTGACGGACCTTATGACGATCCGTTCGCTGAAAGGAAGCCTTTCCGACATGACGATCGGACTGTGCGGAGACCTTAAGTTCGGTCGTACCGTTCATTCGCTCATTAACGCACTGTGCCGCTATAAGAATGTATCGTTCATATTCATCTCGCCTCCGGAACTGCGGATCCCCGATTACATCAGGGAAGATGTTCTGATCAAAAACAACATCTCGTTCAAGGAAGTCATAAAGCTTGATGATGTTATGCCGGAACTTGACATACTGTACATGACAAGAGTACAGCGTGAGAGATTCTTCAATGAGGAAGATTACGTAAGACTCAAGGATTTTTACATACTGAACAAGGAAAAGATGGCGCTTGCCAAATCCGATATGATGGTGCTGCATCCCCTGCCTCGTGTCAACGAGATATCGGTCGAGGTCGACGAGGATAAGCGCGCCATGTACTTCAAACAGGTAAAATACGGAATGTACATAAGAATGGCGCTGATATTGACGCTTCTTGAGATAGAATAAAGGGGAGGGATCATATGCTTAACGTTGGAAAGATAGAAGAAGGTTTTGTGCTCGATCATATGAATGCCGGAGAGAGCCTGCGTATATACCATGACCTGAAGCTTGACGAGCTCGACTGTACGGTGGCCATGATAATGAACGCAAGGAGCGGAAAAATGGGCAAGAAGGACATCCTGAAGGTAGAATGTCCGATCGACATGCTCGATCTTGACGTGCTCGGGTTCATCGATCATAAGATAACCGTTAACGTCATTAAGGACGGCGAGATCGTGGAGAAGAAGAGACTCCACCTGCCCAAGGAGATCCGCAACGTCATCAAATGCAAAAATCCGCGATGCATCACGAGCATCGAGCAGGAACTTGACCACGTATTTGTCCTGACCGATCCCGAAACAGAGACATACCGCTGCAAATACTGCGAGGAGACGTACTCCCGCATCTGAATACATTGAGACAGAGGGACGGTTCCTTTGTCTCAAAAATTCAGAGAAATGACTGGGACGGGA
>JAFRIL010000104.1 GCA_017432845.1 Lachnospiraceae bacterium
AAGATACTGCTGGAATGGCTTGACAAGTGGGATATTCCCTATGATGTGATTATATACGGCAAGCCCTGGCCGGGTCATCACGGCTTCTACGTCGACGACAGGACCGTAAGGCCCTCCGAGTTCCTGGAAAAGTCGGTCGATGAGCTTGACGAGATCGTAAGGAGAGACCGATGCAGATAGTCATTACGATGGCAGGCCTTGGCACAAGGTTTAAAAAGGCCGGATATGACATGCCCAAATATGAGATCACGGCCCACGGCAGGACGCTGTTTTCCTGGTCGATGGAAAGCCTGAAGGCGTTTGCGGACAAGGGCAGCTGGTACTTTATCGTAAGACGTGAGGATGACGCAGCCGATTTTATACGAAAAGAGGCCTCTTCATTTGCAGATCCTTCAAACATTAAGGTCATTGAGATAGACCACGCCACCGACGGGCAGGCTACTACCGCACTTCTTGCGGCGCCTTACTGGAGAGGGGACGATCCACTCATGATCTATAACATCGATACATATGTGAAGGCAGGATCCATGAGGCCGGAGGATATCAGGGGGGACGGCTTTATCCCCTGCTTTAATGCCCCCGGCGATCACTGGAGCTTTGTCGCAACAGACAGTAACGGACTTGCAACTGAGGTCAGGGAAAAACAGCGCATTTCCGACAACTGCACGCTCGGGGCTTACTATTTCTCCTCCTGCTCTCTTTATGAGCGGATGTACAAAGAGTACTATTCCACCGGGGATAATCTCGAAAAGGGCGAGAAATACGTGGCGCCGCTTTATAACCACATGATATCGCTCGGGATGAAGGTTTCGATCAGCCTGATCGACGAAAAAGATGTTCATGTTCTCGGTACCCCCGAAGAACTTGAGCAGTTTAAAAATACAGGACTGTGATCTGTGATGGGTTCAAACAGGAATTACTTTAAAAGAGGGATCAGCTATTTTAAGAGGAACGGATTAAAGAGCACGCTTGAAAAGGCAGCTGAGCGGATCTCGCGCGACAAAAGCGAAGAAGGATATAAGCCTCCGGTTGTCGACGATGCGACCATACTTAGGCAGAAGATGCGCAGATTCGATAATCCGTACAAGTTCAGCATCCTCGTCCCGGTTTACGAGACTGATCCCCGTATGCTTACGGCCATGCTGCATTCGGTGGGCGACCAGACATACGGGAACTGGGAACTGATAATCGCGGATGCAAGCGCGGATGAGTCCAGAAGGGATATAGTCCGTGATTTTATGGAGGATTATACCCTTATATGCCGCGATACCTATGGTGCCATATCCGACAAGGTCACCTATGTCCGCCTTCCGGTAAATAACGGGATAGCGGCCAATACCAATGCGGCGCTCGAACGTGCTGACGGCGATTACGTCGGCCTGCTCGATCACGACGATGTTTTGGAGATAACGGCACTGTTTGATATAATGTGTGCCATAGAGGAAAAAGAGAACGAGGCCAGGCAGGCTGATTCGATCATAAAGGTTGCAGCCCTTTACACCGATGAGGACAAGATCAGCGAGGACGGCAGTCAGTATTTCGATCCTCATGAAAAGCCCGATTTTGACCCTGTGCTTCTTTGCACCAACAATTATGTATGCCATTTCTTTGTTGCGGATACGAACGTGGCAAAGGGCGTCGGAGGCTTCAGGAGCGGATACGACGGAGCCCAGGATCATGATTTTATATTAAGGTGCACGGAAGGGCTTCGGCGTGACCAGATATTGCATGTTCCGAAGATCCTGTATCACTGGAGGAGTTCGGAAGGTTCCACCGCCGAAAATCCCGATGCCAAGCTTTACGCATACGAGGCGGGAAAGCGCGCGGTCACAGACCACTTAAAGAGGATCGGGATCGAGGCAAAGGTCACGGATTCCCCGGACCTTGGCTTTTTCAGGATAGGTTACGAGAGATATCACCGCCCGGTGATGCGCATAAAAACGGAGGAACTTGATCCCGCAAAGCTTGACAGCGAGTTTGTCATGGTGCTCTCATCATCGCTGATGCCGCTCAATAACGAGTATATAGCGGACATGATGGGCTGCATGAGGCGCAGCAACGTAGGTGCCGTGACCGGCAAGATCATAGGGAGGGACAAAAAGGTCGAGAGCGCCGGTTTTGACATCGATGACAACGGGAATATGGTACCGATGTTTGCCGGACTCGGAAGGCATTTTTCCGGATATATGCACAGGGCCAACTTGGACAGGCTCGTTAGGGGATACTCAAACGACTGCGTGCTCCTTCGGCGTGAGGCCGTGACCACATCCGGATCGTGGATAAGGCTCAAGGAAGGCTATGACATATATTACACTCCGAAGGCCGTTTTCTCCCGAAGAGGCGTATGAGAGAAGTAAGTATAGTTATACCCAACTTCAACGGAATAAAGTACTTAAAGGACTGTCTTGACAGCCTGGCGGCGCAGACGATGAGCGCAGATGTCATCGTGGTGGATAACGGCTCGACGGACGGATCCGAGAAGATATGCGAAGAATACGATAAGGTCAAGCTTGTAAAGCTTGACAGAAACTACGGGTTCTGCCGTGCGGTAAACGAAGGCATCAGGCAGTGCGCCGGCAGATACGTGATATTGTTAAACAACGATACCAAAGCAGAGCCTTCATTTACCGAGGAACTGTACAAGGCTATAGACCCTCACCCCGATGTATTTTCGGCGGCAGCAAAGATGCTACGGATGGATGATCCATCGACTATCGACAGCGCAGGAGATCTGTACTGTGCGCTCGGATGGGCGTTCTCGCTCGGAAAGGACAGCCCGGCAGGCCGCTATGACAGGCCTGCGCACATCTTTTCCGCTTGCGCGGGTGCTGCCATCTACCGGAAGGATCTTGTGGACAGCCTGGGCGGATTTGACGAGGCGCATGTATCCTACCTTGAGGATGTTGACATCGGCTACAGGGCCAGGATAGCGGGATACAGGAACATTTATGCTCCGAAGGCCGTGGTATTGCATGCCGGAAGCGGCACGACCGGCTCGAGGCATAATCCTTACAAGATAAGACAGGCTGCGGCAAACGGCTTATATGTCATTTACAAGAACATGCCTGTCCTCCAAATAATAATCAATATTCCCTTCCTTCTTGCGGGCATGGTCATAAAAGCTGTATTTTTTACCGCAAAAGGATACGGGGGCGACTATCTCGCAGGACTGGGGCAGGGATTTGGACTGTGTGCCGGCAGCACAAGACCAAGGCACAGGCTAAAGGATACCGGCAGGTACTGCCTGATCCAGCTTGAACTGTGGCTTAACATGATAAGGCGCATATGCGGCTAGGCCGCATCTACGGATAGAACATATGGTATGAGGTTACC
>JAFRIL010000105.1 GCA_017432845.1 Lachnospiraceae bacterium
GCATTTGTATGCGCCGTTGTGCTCTTATGGGTATCTACCGTGGCGTTTCCGTGGAGGATCCTGACAAGGATCCATTCGATCGAGTATTATACAAACATGATCCAGGATGCCTACAGGTTTTTGTCGCTGTCAGGGGGATTACTGGCGTTTTGCGTCCCGGCGCTGCTGGAAAATGCAGGGTTTGTCGGAGGAGTGCAGGTAAAGAGCGGTGGTTTAAAAAAGCAGGGACCGTTTATAGCCGCATTTTGCGCGATCGGAATTCTGTGCACCGTAAATTACATATTGCCCTACTATGAGTATTTCGTGAAGAAATCAACGATCCTTTATTATGACGAGGATATAGGGGAGGTAGAGTATCAGATGGACGACTATCTTCCGAAGGGCACACTGAGCGAATGGTATGTCAGCGATTCCGGCGTGATCTCGGATGAGGACGCAGTAACATCCATCGACTATGAACGCGACCTGTCATACATTTTCTATTCGTATACCAATACCGAAAATGGGTCATATGTTGAGTTCCCGAAGTTCTATTATGATGGGTATGTAGCAGTTGATGAGATCGGTAACAGGGTTGAGGTTACAAAGGGAGACAGGAACAGGACGCGCGTTTATCTGAAAGTGACGGATATGCCGGCGGTTATAAAGATGTGGTATCATCTGCCGTGGTATATGACGGTATCGTATGCCCTATCGATGATCCTGTGGATATGTTCACCTGTTTTCTTCATTATCACCGGAAGAAAGAGACTCGGTCATTTGTGAGTCGATCCATTCTACCCGTTTTCTGTAGAAATCGATCACATTATCGCAGTATTCGTTATAGCTTTCCCCGTATTTGGGAACGATCTCCCATTTATTGGAACTGCCATAGAACAGGTAATTCATATAGCCGTCGGCCCCGAGAAGTGATCGTTGCCGCTCGAATTCATTCACACCGCCGAGGAGTCTTTCCCGGACGTTGTTATTGTAGTATTCATCGTTAACAGCCCGGACAAAATCCTCGTTTTCAAACAGTTTCGTATACCATCCACCATTTCGTATCCGCCAGCCTTCCGGAGTGTCGAAGGCAATCCCAAGCTTCTGGTCCGTTGCGCCAAGCGTAAGATCCATGTCCCATACAGGTCCGAAGTGCATCCTACCGTCCGGCTTGGTGTAGTACATATATACGCATCTTTCCCATCCGTCAAAATTCATCGAGGCTTCCTGGATCCAGTAATACTTTGCAAGAGATCTGATATCGCACACATCCGCAAGGTTCCCCGAAGACGGATCTTCAAGCGTATCGATAAAATTCTGAAATACGTTGGCGGCATTTTGCAGTTCTTCGGCAGAAGCGTTTTCGGGATACAGAAGTTCTGCCTCGGGAAAATCCTGCCCGTCGTCATACCATGTATCGGAAGTATAGGAAAAAGGCTGCTCGCGGTTTGTGGAAAACTTCTGGTAGAAATAATCGCCCTTGCCAAGTGCAACACGGTTTTCATCAACCGTTACCTTGGTCGTGAGCATATATACCCCCTGATATTTACCGTCAACATAAAGATTTACGTACTGCATGTTTGGCTGGTAAGCGATGCCTATGTCCCTGGAGATCCGGTTAAATGTCATGCTTTTTAGGAGCGATACATCAAATGCATTGCCGACAAGGTTCCAGTTCCTGTTACTGCCCATCCCAAGCAGATCCCGGGGCCTGTCGAGCCTTAAACTGTATGATTTTTTGGTATCACAAAAGCTCCAGCTTGATACTCCGCGGCCCTGAAGGGTTGCGGCTGTTGTACCTGTCCCAGCTGAGATCACGCTCCAGTATTTACTGAGCCGCATATCTCCCCAAAGATCCCCGTCTCCCGAGCTGATATGCATGCTTCCGGGACAGATGACGTCCTTTGTTTTCCGGGAATTCATGTCTGCATAGACGCCCGGGTCATCGCAGTCAAAGTACAGTATCGGTAGATTATGACGCTCCAGCAATACTTCCCACGGGCCGATCATGACCTTTTGGGTAAAATCATACTGCCGTCTTGCAAGGTAGTTTCCGTCAATATCGCGAATATATACTATTACCGATTCTTCAGGTATGTTATCGGGAAGATAGAGGTGAATGAATCCGTCTCCGAGACTGTATCCGCTAACATCGGATAAGAGGTTATGATTTTCGCCCTTGGGCGCAAGTATATCAAAATAGGGAAGGGTGAGGATCTCTTCATCGGAGTAGCCAAGTGTCGGGCGCTCCTTGAATTCTTCAGATCTGTGCGGACTCAAAAAAGAGCCGGCAAGAGCAGCGACTCCCAGTATTGCTGCCAATAACAGCAATTTGATGTGATTCCTGAGCAGGCATTGTTTTTCAGTGCTTAAATCTGACATAAATCTCCCGATATTATAACAAATAGCGTAAAATCTATCAATGCAGGGAGCTTTCAGATATGGTATTATACGTAGGAAGGTTTTGAAGCATTTGGGGCAGAGTGTTACAGACAGGAGAGACAATACAATGAAAGTGATCATACTTGCCGGAGGATACGGAACGAGGATCAGCGAGGAAAGCCATCTTCGTCCCAAGCCCATGATCGAGATCGGGGAAAAGCCCATCCTGTGGCATATCATGAAGGGATACAGCGCAAGGGGATACAATGATTTTATCATCTGCTGCGGATACAAGCAGCACATGATCAAGGATTGGTTTGCGGATTATTACCTGTATAACTGCGACGTGTCGTTTGACTTTTCGAAGGAAAACAGCATGAAGATACTTAATAACGAGTCCGAGCCTTGGAAGGTGACGCTTGTCGATACCGGCCTTGATACGATGACGGGCGGAAGGATTAAGCGTGTGCAAAAATATGTCGGTGATGAGACGTTCATGCTGACATATGGGGATGCGGTATCGGATGTTGACCCGAATGAACTGCTCGCATACCACAGGGAGCAGGGAAAGCTTGCCACGGTCACGGCGATCGCTGTTGACCAGCGGTTTGGAGTGCTTGACATGACAGATGATAACAGGATCACGTCTTTCCGCGAAAAGCAGTCTTCGGATAAGTCCCGTGTCAGCGGAGGGTTCATGGTACTCGAGCCCAAGGTGTTTGATTATATAGAAGGCGACAGGACGGTGTTTGAGAAGGGGCCCATGATGGAACTTGCAAAGGAAGGAAACCTTATGGGATACCGTTATGACGGTTTCTGGCAGTGTATGGATACAAAACGTGAACACGACATGCTTGAGAGCATGTGGGATTCGGGCAATGCCCCGTGGAAGGTCTGGTAGATAGATGCAATTCAAGGATCTGCAAAAACAGTATGAACTGTTAAAAGATGAGATAGATAGAAGCGTACAAAGTGTGTGCTCTGTAGCGCACTTTATTTCCGGACCGGAGGTGGGCAAGCTTGAGGCACAGCTTGCGGAATATGTAGGTGTGAAGCACTGTATAACCTGCGCAAACGGAACTGATGCGCTTACACTTGCGCTAAAGGCGTGGGGACTCGGGGCAGGAGATGCGGTATTTGTGCCTGATTTTACCTTCTTCTCAAGCGGGGAGTGCCCTGCGACGGAAGGGTGCACTTGCATCTTCGTGGATGTTGATCCGAAAACCTACAATATGGATCCTGCAAGGCTTGAGGAGGCTGTGGAAGCAGTTGTAAGAGAGGGAAGTCTTCGCCCGAGAGCGGTGGTGGCGGTCGATCTGTTCGGACAGCCTGCGGAATATGACCGTATAAGGGCCGTCTGTGATAAGTATGACCTTCTGCTTCTTGAAGACGGCGCGCAGGGCTTCGGGGGTTCGATAAACGGCAAGATGGCTTGCTCGTTCGGGGATATCTCAACGACGAGCTTTTTCCCGGCAAAGCCGCTCGGATGTTATGGTGACGGCGGCGCTGTATTTACGGATAATGATGAGTGGGCGGCACTTCTGCGAAGTATAGCGGTTCACGGAAAATCCGGCGATGATAAGTATAACAACATAAGGCTCGGGCTTAACAGCCGCCTTGATACGATCCAGGCAGCGATCCTGTTGGTTAAGTTTAAGGCATTTCGTGATCATGAAGTGTCGGATATCAATAAGGTGGCCGTGCTCTATGGTGATGCCTTTGCCGCTTGCGGCCTTGATAAGAAGATCATTCTTCCGGTGGTATTGGACAACTACTACAGCAGCTGGGCCCAGTATACGATACAGCTTCCGAAAGGGTGCGACCGGAGCGCAGTCCAGAAGGGCCTTAAAGAGGCCGGGATCCCTTCAATGGTCTACTATATGAAACCGATGCACCGGCAGGGGGCATTTGAGGGAAGTGTCAGTGCTAAGGCGGACTGCCCTGTTACCGAATCCATTTGCCCGAGGGTACTTAGCCTTCCGCTTCATCCATACATGACAGTGGATCAGGTATCGGAAGTTGTAGGTGCACTTTCAAAACTGATCTAGGTATTGGCTGGGAAATTGCATTGCAAAGAGTTGTGATAACAGGCGCCACGGGAACTATCGGGATGGCGCTTATAAGAAAGTGTATAGAACAGGGTATAGAGGTTATTGCCCTTGTTAATCCGAAAAGTACTCGGCTTGGCCGGATCCCGGATCATCCCGGGGTTGTGGTCATTAAGTGTGCTCTTTCGGATTATGCCGTATCTTCTGGCAAGTCGCTGGGACTTCCTGCCGATCCTGCAGACGGGACGTATGCC